>CAZPOZ010000354.1:0-1293 GCA_964588235.1 uncultured Planctomycetales bacterium | reverse complement strand
CCGCCCACGTCGGCCAGTGGGTCGAGCCGGCCGACGCGGTGCTCGAAGTCGTCGACCTCGACGAGCTCTGGCTGGTGGGAGCGGTATCCGAGCGCGACCTGCGCCACGTGCGCTCCGGCCAGAAGGTGGAGATCGCTGTTCGCTCGCTGCCCGGCGAGTCCTTCGCCGGCGAGGTCGCCCGCGTCGCCGATCGCCTCGATCCGGCCGCGCGGACCGCGGCGCTGCGGGTCGTTCTCCCCAACCCCGGCCACCGGTTGCGGCCGGGGATGTTCGCCACCGCACGGCTATCGGCCACCGCGGAGGGCGAGCGCGAGGCGCTCGTCGTGCCCGACGCTGCCCTCCAGGAGATCGAGGGGCGGCCTTTCGTCTTCGTGCCGGAGGGCGAGCGGAGCTTCGCGGTGCGCTGGATCGAGGCCGGCGAGCGCGCCGGCGGCCTGGTCGAGGTGCGCGACGGTCTGAGTGCCGGCGAGCAGGTGGTGACTCGCGGTGGCCTGCTGCTGCGCGGCCAGCTCCTGCGCTCGACCCTCGGGGAGGACGAGTGATGGCGGCCCGGCTCGTCGAGTGGGCGCTCCGCAACCGGGTCCTGGTCCTCGTCTTCACCGGCCTCCTCGTCGTGGTCGGCGTCGAGGCGATGCTCCGCCTTCCCATCGACGCGGTGCCCGACGTCACCAACGTGCAGGTCCAGGTGCTGACCACCGCCCCGGCCCTCGCGCCGCTCGAGGTGGAACGGCTCGTGACGTTCCCGGTCGAGGCCGCGATGGCCGGGCTGCCGCGCATCGAAGAGGTGCGCTCGATCTCGAAATTCGGGCTGTCGGCGGTGACCGTGGTCTTCGAAGACGGCACCGACATCTACCGCGCCCGGCAGCTCGTGCAGGAGCGCCTTTCCGAAGCGCGCGAGGCCATCCCGGAGGGCTACGGGAGCCCGGAGATGGGGCCGATCGCGACGGGGCTCGGGGAGATCTTTCAGTTCGAGGTGCGCGGCGAGCCGGCCTGCGCGCCGGGCAAGGACACGCCCCAGTGTTACTCACCGATGGAGCTGCGGACGATCCTCGACTGGTTCGTCGCCTACCAGCTCAAGAGCGTGCCCGGCGTCGTCGAGATCAACACCTTCGGCGGCGAGCTCCAGACGTTCGAGGTGGCGCCCGATCCCGACGCGCTGCGCAGCCAAGGGATCGGGCTCGCCGAGCTGGTCGACGCGCTCGAGGACACGAACCGCAACGTCGGTGGCGCTTACCTGGTGCGCGACCAGGAGCAGGTCGTGATCCGCGGCGAGGGGCTCCTGGCAAGCCTGGA
>CAZPOZ010000353.1:0-4060 GCA_964588235.1 uncultured Planctomycetales bacterium | reverse complement strand
TTCAACAACCTGCTCACGGGGGTGATCGGCAACGCCGGGTTCGCCCGCGAGGACCGCGACGATCCGGAGCGCCTGCTGAAGGACCTGGACGCGATCGAGTCGATCGCCCAGCGCGGCCGCACCCTCACCCGTCAGCTGCTGGCGTTCGCCCGCAAGCAGGTCCTCAAGCCGGAGACGATCGACCTGTGCCGGGTGGCGCTCGAGCAGCAGGACTTCCTCCGCCGGCTGCTCGGGGAGGAGATCACGCTGCGCACGGAGGCGCCGGGCCACCCGCTCTGGGTCCGGGCCGACCGCACGCAGGTCGAGCAGGTGCTGATGAACCTGTGCGTGAACGCGCGCGACGCGCTCAAGGAGGGGCTCGGGCGCATCACGGTGGCGCTGGGCGTCCTCGAGGTCGGCGGCGACGAGGCCCGCTCCCTGGGCATCGCCCCCGGCACCTGGGTGCGGCTGGACGTGGAGGACGACGGCGTGGGCATGGACGAGGCCACGCGCCGGCGGCTGTTCGAGCCCTTCTTCACGACCAAGCCCGACGGGCAGGGCACGGGGCTGGGCCTGTCCACCGTGTACGGCATCGTGCACCAGCACGGCGGCACGATCACCTGCTCCTCCTCGCCCGGGCGCGGGACGCTGATGCGCGTGCTGCTGCAGCCCTGCGAGGCCCCCGCGCTGGCCCCGGCGACGCCCGGCCGGCCGAGCGAGCCGGTGGCCGGGCACGGGCTGCGGGTGCTGGTGGTGGAGGACGACCCGCTCGTCCGGGAGGTCGTGCAGCGGGTCCTGGAGGGGGCCCACTTCGAGGTGGAGTCCCCGCTGGACCCGCTGCGGGCGCTGGAGTCGGTGGGCGAGGGCCGGCGCGCGCCCGACCTGCTGGTCACCGACGTCCGCATGCCCGGCCTGTCGGGCCCGCAGCTGGCGGCCCGGCTGAGGACCCTGTTCCCGGAGCTGCCGGTGCTGTTCATCTCGGGCTACGCCGGACGCGAGCTGCCGCCCCGCTGGCTGGACCAGGTCTCGACGCACTTCCTGCGCAAGCCCTTCACGCCCCTCGAGCTCCTGGGCGCCGTGGGCGTCCTGCGGCACCGGACGACCGGCGTCCGGCCCGGACGGGCGCGCCCGAGGTAGCTCGGGGGGCAGCCTCCCCGCCCGGGGGGCGGGGCGTGGTGCCGATGCCGGGACTCGAACCCGGAAGGACGGTTAGGTCCGGGGGTTTTTGAAACCCCTGCGTCTGCCGGTTCCGCCACATCGGCGTGGGGCGCCCAGTCTACCGGGAGGCGGGTCCCGGCCCGCTCAGGCCCGAGAGCCGGGTAGGGGGCTGGTTTCCTCCCGCCCAGGGCGGGCGACGCGCTGGGCTCAAGGGCGCTCAGGCCCGCAGCGGCTCGTTGCGTAGGCCGGCGCGTGCCAGCGCCGCCGCAAGCGGCGGCGGGGGCGGCCTCGCCGCTGCGGGCCTTCCGCTCCCCATCCAGCGCGCCGGTGGCCAGGGTCGGGCGCTACCCGGGAGCCCCCTGGAAGAGCAGCTCGCTCAGGTCGGCCGGCGGCGCCAGGTCCTGCGGCGCCCGTCCGCGACGGAAGAGCCGGGCCGGTGCGCCGCCGAGCCGCGCCCGCCCGCCCTCCACCTCCAGCACGCCGCCCTCGCCCAAGGCAAGCACGGGGCGCTCGTTCTCCTCGAGGAACTCCCGCAAGCGGTCGTCGCGCGTCTCGCCCCCGTAGGGCAGGAACCCGTCGCCGTCCCGCACGTAGGCCGGGCCGTCGAACCAGTGCGGGTTGATCTGGAAGGGCACGAGCCCCAGCGCGTCCAGCGAGAGGGGTTGGACGATCGGCATGTCGTTCGTCGTGCGCACCGTGGGGCAGGCCACGTTCGTGCCCGCGCTGGTCCCCACGTACGGCATGCCGCTCCGCACGCGCTCCCGGATCAGCCCCAGCAGCCCCAGGCGCTGCAGGCGGTCCAGCAGACGGAAGGTGTTGCCCCCGCCGACGAACAGCGCCGGCGCTTCCCGGAGCGCCGCCCGCGCGTCGGCGACGCGGTGGAGCCCCGTCAGCGCCCGCCCGGCGGCGAGGTCGAGCTCGGCGAACCGCGCCAGGGTCCGGTCGTGGTCGGCCAGGGCGAAGGGCACGAACAGCAGCCGCTGCACCGGTCCGAGGAACGTGTGGAGCGCCGCCCGCCAGAAGGCGCGCCGCGCCTCGGTGGAGAGCCCGCCGCTGCCCAGGAGGAGTCGCATGCGCGCCAGTCTCCCCCCCGCGGGGAGAGGGTCCACCCCGTGCCGGGGCGCGGGGCGCACGCCCCCGGCGGCGCCACCCCAGGGCTCCGCCCCAACGCCCCCAGGAAGGGCCACCCGCCGCACGTGCGGCGCGCTGGAGCCGGGCGCTCAGGCCGCTTCCTCCTCCCGTTGCCCAAGCATGCGCAGGCCTCGAGGCGCGTCGTCGTCGTCCTCGGCCTTCCGCCACCGGCCCGGCGCGCCGGCTGCCTGGGCACGGTCTCCAGCAGCCATCCGTGGGCGTTCCGCACGAGGGGTCTCGCCCTGCGCAGGGCCGTATCCCCACCTGGGTGGCCCTGGGCCTCAGCCCAGGAGGCGCAGGCAGCAGACCTTGTACTTGCGGCCGCTGCCGCAGGGGCACGGGTCGTTGCGGCCCACCTTGGGCCCCGGTCGCCTGAGGTCGGGCCCGTGCCCCGCGGCCCGTTCGCGGAAGGCCGGCGCCGCGGCCCGCACCTGGCCCGCCAGGGCGCGCCCGTCGGCCAGCCGCCCCACGTCCTGGAGGTCCGTCAGGAACGCGGCCACCAGCGCGGGGATCGCCTGCCGGGCGGGCGGGGCCAGGCTCAGGCCCGGCAGGTGATCCAGCAGCGCGTGGGCCACGTCGTGCGGCGTCAGCTCCCCGAGCGCGCGCCCGCCGTGACAGGCCGCGGCCAGGAAGGTCCCCAACACCTCGGCAGCCCCTCCCTCGAAGGGGATCGCCACGTCGGCGGAGGCGGGCCGGTCGAGGAAGTCGGACACCCACAGGTCGATCTGCGCGGCCACCTCGGGGGGCGGCGGGGCGTCGTGGTCGTGCATCGCCCCGTTCTACCCGGGCCCGCCTCGCCCCCGCGACTCGCAGCGGCAGCCGGTGGTGTCCCAAGTTGGCTCCCCTGCGCGCGAGCGGTGCGCTGGGCTGGGGGCGCTCAGGCCCGCATCGGCTCGTTGCGTAGGCCGCATACGCGGCCTCGCCGCTGCGGGCCTTCCGCCTCCCATCCAGCGCCCCGGTGTGCCCCCGTCCAGCGTCCAGAGGGCGAAGTAGGACACTACCCGGCAGCCCGGCCCCTTCAGGAACGGGTGGGTTCGCGCGGCCCGCCCGGCCGAGGGGGGCTGCCGAGCAACGACCTCGCGACCCCCGTGGAGAGGGCCGAGCAGGCAGGTCCCCCCTCGTTCGGCGCGCGCTTCACGACGGGGACGCGCTAGGGATCCCGGGACGGCTCCCCGAGCGCACGCCGGATCCGCGCCGCCGCGGTGGCGCTGGCCGCCCGGACGACCTCGGTCTCGTCCGGCTCCGCCGCCCGCCGCTCCAGCTCGGCCAGGGCCGGCTCGCTGGCGGCGCCCAGCCGTCCCAGCGCCTCGGCCGCGCGCCAGCGGACGTAGTCGTCGGGGTCGAACAGGGCGCGCTCGAGCGCCGCCCGGGCGGCCGCGGCCACGGGTCCGAGGTCGCGCAGCGCCTTCCCCGCCGACTCGCGCACCCAGCGGTCGGGGTCGCGGAGCGCCCCCGCCAACGCGTCCACCAGCTCCGACGCGCCCGGGGGGGCCCCCAGGAGCGCTTCGGCCGCGGCGCGCCGTTCGCGCACGTCCGCCGAGGCCAGGCCGCGCCGGATCGCCGTCGACTCCACGGCGGCAGGCTCCGCCCGGCGCTCCACGGGGTCGTCGCGCGCGGGATTCCGCGGTCGCTCCCGGGCGGGCCCGGGCCGCCCGCAGGCCACCAGCAGCGCGATCGCGACCAGCGCCGCGGCGGCGCCACGCGGCGCGCGGCCCGGGCAGGTCAACGCCGGTCCTCGCCGGCGACGGGCCGGTCGGGTCGGGGCAGGGGCCGGAGCACCGGCCTGAGGCCC
>CAZPOZ010000352.1:0-4062 GCA_964588235.1 uncultured Planctomycetales bacterium | reverse complement strand
CTGGAGCGTCTGGGCTTCCCCACGCGGCACCTGAGGCTGATCGTGGACACCGACCGCGTCGAGGGCTGGAACGAGCTCGACGCGGTCGAGCTGCTCGGCGACGGCCGCCGCCAGTGGGCCGTGGACGCGCTGGCGGGCTCGTCCTACGCCGACTGAGGGCCGGGGCGCAGCGCCCTACGCGCTGCGTCGGAGGATGACGTCCACCGTGCCCTCCTCGGAGATCACCATGGCCAGGCAGGGGTGCTCGGAGCCTTCGACGTAGCGCACGGCCGAGTTGAAGCGCGCCCCCCGGGCGGGGTCGCCGCCGCGGGTGGTGCGTCCGTCCAGGATGACGCCGATGGCGTAGCACACGGCGTCGGGGTCGATCAGCACGGCGCCGTCGATGGCCGTGAGCAGCGGCACGGTCTCGGGCGTGAGCGGCACGGGGCTCAGGCGCAGCGCGCCGTTGCCCAGGCGCACGGCCTCCTCGCGGGCCCGCTCGGAGATCACGACGGTGGTGCCCTTGTGCTGGCGGATGGCGGAGAGCGCCACGCGCCAGAGGCGGTCGAAGCGGCGCGCGTCCAGGTGCCCGAAGGTGCGGGCGAGGTCGGAGCGGAAGTCGTCCTCGTCCAGGTCGGCGCGCGGCAGGCGCGGCAGCCCGTTGCTCACGCGCATGAGCACGGCGCTGGCGTGCGAGAGCTCCCAGGAGGCGTGGCCCAGGAAGCGCACCTCGAAGAGGTTCTCCCGCGCGCGCTCGTAGTCGCCGCGGGTGCGGCCCAGCCCGTAGACCACGGCGGCGTCGCACAGCAGCGCGTAGGAGTCGCCGGTCAGCTCGAGGATCTTGCGCACGCCGCGGTGGTCGTGCAGCGAGACCGGGTCGTGGAAGGCGAGCTCGGGCTCGACGTTGGGGTGGTTGCGCGGCGCGATCAGCAGCCCGCCGCGCCCCTCGCCGCCCTCGTAGCGCATGGCCGAGAGGCGGTCGCAGCCGAGGAACAGCCCCGGCGCGCCGGCGGCGTTGCCGGCGGCCCAGGCCGGCTGGTGCATCAGCAGCCGCGCGGCGCTGCGCAGGATCTCGTCGTGGCTGCGGGGCAGGGTGGGCGGCCCCACGCCGGGGCGGAACTCGCTCAGGCCGGTGGCCACGGCGTGCAGGAACTCGTGGACGGCGGCGTCGAGCAGCGAGCCGGCCAGGGGCAGGCCGCCCGCGCCCAGGTTCTGCCGGCTGAGGGCGTGGTAGGAGGCGTAGGCGTTGCGGACCATGCGCAGCAGCACCCACACGCGCCCCTCCCCCATGCGCGTGAGGGCCGAGCCGAAGGAGCACACCCCGCGCGGCTCGTCCAGGGCCACGACGGCCTCCTGCACGGCGTGGCGCAGCAGGTCGTCGGCGACGGTCGGGTCGGCGTCGGCGGCCACGCGGCGCAGGCGCCGGTCCCAGACCTTCTGGAGCTCGTCCAGGTCGAGCCCTTCGGCGTCGCCGGCCACGCAGACGGGGCTGACCCCCTCGCCGGGGGGCGAGAAGCCGAACAGGGCCACGCGCGGCACGAGGTCGGCGTCCAGGTCGCCGAACACGTCGGCGGCCAGCACGTGGGCCGCCGGCTGCACGAGGCGGAGGTGGCGCTCCATGGGGTCTCCGCGGTGGGCTCCGGCAGGGTTCCGGGAGGGTCCCGGTCGAGGCATCGAACCACCTGGGGGTGTCAGGCTCGATCCTGGTTGCACTCTACAACCATTCAAGGACCTGGGGGGGCCGGGGGCCGCTCGGAGGCGGGGCGTGCCCCCGGTGCAAGGTGGGCGGGCGCTTCCCGACAAGGGGGGTGTCGGGCCGCAAGGCCCGCCTCCCCTGCCCCCCCCACGAGGTGCGCGATGAGCTGGATCGGCCTGACGCTGAACGGACGCTACGAGGTGCTGGGCGAGCTGGGCCGCGGGGGCATGGCGGCCGTCTACCTGGCGCGGGACGCCCGGCTGGAGGGTCGGCGGGTGGTGGTGAAGCACCCCCTGAGGGCCGACGCGCCGGGGAGCAGCGGGCTCTCGGACGCCGACCTGCGCGAGCGCTTCCGCAGCGAGGTCTCGCGGCTCACGCGGCTGGACGACATCCCCGGCGTGGTGCCGATCCTGGACCAGGGCGAGCACGAGGGCACGCCGTTCTTCGTCATGCGGCACATGGCGGGGGGCAGCCTGGCCGAGGTGCTGGAGCAGGGCCCGCAGGCCCCGGCGGAGGCGCTGCGCTGGGTGCGGCCGCTGGCCGAGGCCCTGGACCGGCTGCACGAGCGTGCGGTGCTGCACCGGGACGTGAAGCCCGAGAACGTGCTCTTCGACCAGCAGCCGACGGGCACGCGCGCGGTCCAGGCCCGGGCGCACCTGGCCGACTTCGGCATCGTGAAGGAGCTCTCGGCGCAGTGGGCGCTGACGGGCCGCAGCAACACGGCGATCGGCACGCCCGGCTACATGGCGCCCGAGCTGCTGGTGGGCGACGCGCTGCCCGACGGTCGCGCCGACCAGTACGCGCTGGCGGCGACGCTGTACCAGGCCCTGACGGGCCGTCGGCCGCAGTACGTGGCGACGGGCGGGCGCGCGACGGGCTCGACGGGCGGCGTGCGTCGGCACCTGGCCTCCGTGTCGGTGCTGGCTCCCCACGTCCCGGCGGGCTGCTCGGCCGCGATCGCCCGCGCGCTCGCGCGGGACTTCGAGGACCGCTTCCCCACCTGCCTCGCCTTCGTCGCGGCCTTCGCGGCGGGCCTCAGGGCGACGCAGCGGCCTGTGGCGCCGGGTGCGGCCACGGTGCTCCCCTCGCGGGCGGCCACGCGGCGGGCGCCGGCGGCGGCGACGGCTCCGGTGCGGGCCCCGCGCTCGCACGGGCGCACGCTGACGGTGGCGGTGCTGGGCCTGGCGGCGGCGGCCTTCGTGCGGCTGGGAGGCGGCGCGGAGGCCGACGTGCGCGCGGCGCAGCCGGTCGGCGTCGTGGCGCAGGCTGCCGTGTTGCCGCTGGAGCGGCCCGCGCTGCTGCCCCCCCTGCCCCCCGAGGTGCCTGCCGAGCTGCTGGCGACGGTGGTGCCGGTGGAGGAGCCGGCGGCGCAGCCGACGGCGCCGGTGGCGGTGGAGCCGGTGGTGCAGGTGGCGGTGGAGCCGGTGGCTCAGCCCGCGGTGGAGCCGGCGCCGGAGCCGGCCGTCGTGCCGGTGCCGGAGCCGGTGGCGGCGCCGGTCGTGGAGCCGGTGGTGGCGCCGGTCGTCGAGCCGATGGTGGAGGCGCCCGCGCCGGAGCTGAAGCCTGCGCCTCCTGTGGTGGTGGTGGTCGCTCCGGCCCCGGTCCCGGTGGAGCAGCCGCGTCCGGCGGCGCAGCCCACGCCGAAGCCCGCGCCGAAGCCGATGGCTCAGCCGACGCCGAGGCCGATGCCCCGGCCGATGCCTTCCCCGATGCCCTCCTCGATGCCGCGCCAGATGCCGCCCCAGATGCCGCCTTCCATGCCCCCGTCCATGCCCCCCTCCATGCAGATGCCGTCGGGGATGCCCATGTCGGGGCCGATGCAGGGGCCGATGGGGATGCCGATGAACGGTCCTGGCGGTCCTCCGCAGGGCTTTGGTCCGCCGCCCTCGATGGGGCCGCGCTTCGGTCCTCCGCCCTCGATGGGGCCTGGCATGAACCTGGGCCCCGCGGCGATGGCCAAGATGCGCCGATAGTCGCGCTGGACCGCTGTTCGGTGTCTGACGCAGAGTCGCACCTCTTTCCCACGTTGCTCCCCACGTTGCCCCGCCGTAGCGCTGCGCGCCGCAGGCCGCTTAGGGTAGAGCCGGATGCCCCCCCGAGGCGGGGGGCCGGCGGAGCCCGGACGCCCATGAGCGCCCCCCCTTCGAGCGGCTGGACCGGCCACACGCTCAACGGTCGCTTCCAGGTCGGGGAGCGGCTGGGCCAGGGGGGCATGGCGGCGGTGTACCTGGCCCGCGACCTCAGGCTGTCGGGCCGCCCGGTGGTGCTGAAGCACCCGCTGCGCGAGGCCGACCGCTTCAGCAGCGGGCTCTCCGACGAGGACCTGCGGCGGCGGTTCGGGAAGGAGATCGAGGGCCTGACGCGCCTGGACGACATCCCGCACGTCG
>CAZPOZ010000351.1:0-4073 GCA_964588235.1 uncultured Planctomycetales bacterium | reverse complement strand
CGCTCTGCGGCGTGGTGGCGTTGCTGTCGTCCACGTAGAGCACGCCGTCCACCTCGCCCACGGGGTCCAGGCGGTGCGGCAGCGGGCGCTGCGTGCGCGCGCCCTCCAGCACGTGCGCCCACGCGACCCCCGGCACCTGCAGCGCCGCCGCGGCGGCCGCCAGGGCGTTGCGGCGGTTGTGCGCGCCCCACAGCCGCATGTCGGCGAGGTCCGTCTCCGGCGGCGCGCCCGGGCCCACCAGCCGCGTGCCCTCCAGGCGCCACGGGGCGCCGGCGCCGAAGGCGACCCGCCGGCCGCGGCCCGCCGTGTCGAACCCGTGGAGCGCCACGGCCGGGTCGTCGGCCGGCAGCACGGCCACGTCCGCGGGCCCCTGGCCCTCGAACAGGCGCCGCTTGGCCGCGGCGTAGTGCTCCAGCGTGCCGTGACGGTCGAGGTGGTCCGGGAAGAGGTTCGTCAGCAGCGCCACGGCCGGGGCGCGCCCGCCGGGCGGGAGCCACGCCAGCTGGAAGGAGGAGAGCTCGAGCACCACGAGGTCGTCCGGGGCGATCGACGCCGCCTGGGCCACGAGCGCCCGTCCGACGTTGCCGCCCAGGTGCACGCGCCGCCCGGTGCCCTCGAGCATGCGGGCGAGCAGGGCCGAGGTCGTGCTCTTGCCCTTCGTGCCCGTCACGCCCAGCACGGGCGCGCGCACCCGCTCGAGGAACAGGTTGATCTCCGTGGTCACGGGCAGGCCGCGGCGCGCCGCGGCGGCGATCAGCGGATGCTCGAAGGGGATCGCGGGCGAGACGACGACCAGGTCGCGCCCCTCGAGCAGGGCCTCCGTCTGGGGCCCGAACACGACCTCGGCGCCCAGGGCCTCCACGGCGCGGGCCGGCGCCTCCAGGCGCGCGCGCGTGTCGTGGTCGCTGACGAGCACCTCGGCGCCCTCGCCGCGCAGGAAGCGCGCCGTCTCCACGCCCCCCGAGAAGCGGCCCAGGCCCAGCACGAGCGTGCGCGCGCCGGCGAGCGGGCGCATCAGCGGCCGTCCCCGGCCGCGGGCGGCACCTGCCCGGCCGGCGGCGCCTGCCCGGCCGGCGGCGCCTGCACGACCGGCGGCGCCGGACGCCGGCGGGAGGGCCGGGGCGTGCCCGGCTCGGCGACCTCCCGGCCCGTGCGCGCGCGGAAGGCCTTCGCGCGCCCGAGCACCTCCTCCAGGGCGGCGTCGTCGGGCCGGGGCGCCAGCGGCGTGAGCGGCAGCACCCGCCGCCAGGACTTCTCGCGCACCAGCAGCTCGAAGGGCAGGTCCACGACCGGGTAGCCGTCGATCTCGCTGCGCACGCGCACCTCGGTGGCCAGCGCCTCGTAGCCCTCCTTCTCCAGGCGCACGGCCCAGGAGCGGTAGTGGACGAAGGGCACCTCCGCCGGGGTGCGTCCCAGCGGGCGGCCGTCCACCCAGAGCTGCGCGCCGCTGGGCTCGCTGTCGATCGTCAGCGTGCGCCGCGTGCTGCATGCGGCCGGCAGCAGCCCCAGCAGCGCGACGAGGGCCGCCCTGCGCCTCATCGGGGCAAGCCCTCCAGCGAGACCAGCCGCGGCGGGGGGGAGGCCGCCGGGGCGAGCGCCTCGGCGCGCCGGCGGGCCTCCACGCGCCGGATCGCCTGCGCCACCCCGCGGCCGCGCTTGAGGCGTCGGCGCTCGAGGTAGGCGGCCAGCTCGCCCTCGTCGCGCAGGAGGACGTCGAAGGGCACGTCGCCCGTGAACTCGCAGTCGCTCGCGTCGTAGCCCTGGCAGGCGAGCATGTGGTCGGGGTAGACGCGGCAGGCGTTCTCGGGGCCCAGGTTCGAGCAGGGCGTGCGCACGTGGAGCATCCAGCCGTCCTCGTCGCGCGTGACCATCGTCCCCTGGTGGGCCAGCCACCAGCGCACCTCGTCCCAGTCGTCCACCGACCGGGGGGCGGGGATGCCGACCGTGACGTAGCGGCAGCACCGCCCCCCGCACAGCCGCGTGCAGACGGTGAGCTGGTCGTGCGCCCCCGGGGCGCCGCGTCCGGCGCCGGGCGGCGGCGCCGGGGGGGGCTCAGGCGGCGTGCGCGCAGGCTTGCGGGGGGCTCGGGAGGGCATGCGTGGGGGCCTCGCGACAGGGTACAATCGCCCTGCGTCCCCGTACGCCGGGGGCCTCCGCCCCGGCTGCTGCCCGCATGGAAACCCCTGCCTCCGTCGATCTCGGCCGGCCGATCGTCCCCCAGGTGCGAGCCCTCGCCCAGGGCTACGACGCCTGGGTGCACCGGGCCCTGAGCCCTGGAGCCGCCCGGACGCGGGGCTCCCTGCGCCTGTTCCGCAGCGACCGGCTCGAGGCGCTGAGCCACACGCCCTGGTGGCTGATCCCGCTGTTCTGGGGGCCCGTGATCGTGGGGCTCGTGCTGCTCTCGTCGTGGCGCCTGGGCCTCTCGGCCGGCCACGTCGCGCTCCACGGGGTCGGCGGGCTGCTCGTCTGGACCCTGCTCGAGTACGGCATCCACCGCTTCGTGTTCCACTGGCGGCCGCGGGGCCCCTTCGGGCGGCAGCTGCACTTCCTGGGGCACGGGGTCCACCACCTCGACCCCTGGGACCCGCTGCGGCTGGTGCTGCCGCCTGCGTTGGGCCTGCTCCTGGCGGCGCCCGTCTTCGGCGCCCTGCTGCTGCTCCTGCCGGCGGGGCCGGCGCTGGCGACGATGGCCGGCATCCTCGTGGGCTACGTGGCCTACGACATGATCCACTACCACGTGCACCACCGTCCCTGCCGCACGCGCTGGGGGAAGTTCCTCAAGCGTTGGCATCTGGCGCACCATCACAAGCACCCCACGGCCCTGTTCGGCGTGTCCTCCCCGCTGTGGGACTGGGTCTTCCGCACGGGCCGGCCGGTGTGAGGCCGCGGCCGGCGCGCGTCGTCCTGGCCGCCTCGCTCGCCGCGGCGCTGGCCGCGTGCGGGCGCGAGGACGGCCCGCGTCCCGCCGGCCCGCCGCCCCGGCCGGGTCCGGCTGCCGCCCCGGCCGCGCGCGTCGCCGACCCCCTGGAGCCGCGGCTCGGGCCGTACCCGCGCTCGCAGTTCTACCTGCACCACGACCTGTTCCTCCCCGCCGACGGCCCGCGCTGCGTGCCGGCGCAGGAGGCCGCCTTCCTGCGCGACGCCGACGAGGTGCTGGGCTTCGTCATCCGCGAGAAGGCCCGCGCGTACGCGGTGACGATGCTCTCCTACCACCACGTGGTCAACGACGTGGTCGAGGGCATCCCGGTGGCCGTCACCTACTGAGTGGTCTGCTCCTCCGGGATCGGCTTCGATCCCGTGCTCGACGGCGAACGGCTGACCTTCGGCTTCGAGGGCATCTGGCAGGGGACCGCCGTGCTCTACGACCGGGCGACGTCCTCGCTGTGGATGCACTTCACGGGCGAGTGCTTCGAGGGGCCGCTGAAGGGGCGGCGCCTGCCGGCGCTGGCCGCGGGCCGCCACACGACCTGGGGGGCCTGGCGGCGGGCGCATCCGGGCACGGACGTGATGGCGCCCGACCCGCGCTTCGAGCGCTCGTACTTCCTGCGCGAGCAGTGCCGCAGCGGCGCCGCCTTCCTGCCGCCCGACTTCCCGCCCACGATCCAGTCCCGCGACCCGCGCCTGCCGCTGGAGGAGCTGTTGCTGGGGGTGCGCCTGCCGGGCCAGGCGCGGGCCTACCCGCTGGCCCGGCTGGCGGCGGGAGGGGGCGTCGTGGAGGAGGAGGCGGCCGGCGTTCCGCTGACCGTGTGGTACGACGCGGCGCAGCGGTCGGCTGCGGCCTTCGACCGGCGTCTGGACGGCGTGACGACCTCGTTCCAGCGCGTGCCCGAGGGCTTCCGGGAGCGGGGGAGCGGGAGCGTCTTCGACCTGGAGGGGCTGGGCCGCTCCGGGCCGCTGGCGGGCCGGCGCCTGACGCGGCCCGAGCAGCTGCTCACCGAGTGGTACGGCTGGTTCGCCCACCATCCCGCCACGACGATCCTCGCGCCCTGAGGGGCAACGCCACCAAGTCAGTCGATGGGAGGCACGTGCGGCGCGCTGGAGCCGGGCGCTCAGGCCGCTTCCTCCTCCTTGCG
>CAZPOZ010000350.1:0-4076 GCA_964588235.1 uncultured Planctomycetales bacterium | reverse complement strand
CCGCCTCGACGCAGGGCCAGGAGGCCTCGGTCAGGGTGGCCGCGGTGCCCTCGGGGGTGGACTCCTCCAGGGCCTCTCCCTGACCGGCCAACGCGCGCTCGACCGAGCCCAGGCGTTCCCCGGCGAGCGCCTCGAAGCGCGCCTCGGCCTCGTCGCTCAAGGGCGCGAGCAGGGCCTCGAGCAGCGCCTCGGGGTCGCGCTCGTCGTCGGACAACAGGGCCAGGCCCGACAGCCCGCCGAGGTAGGCGCGCAGGAAGGTGCCCTCGGCGGCCTCCACGAGGTCGAGCTCGGGGGCCAGGTCGCCGTCGTCGTCCGCGGGGGGCTCGTCCTCGACGGAGCCCCGCGCCAGGCGGCGGGCGAGCGTGGGCGCGTCGGCGCACAGCGCGCGCCAGTCGAAGGGCGCGGGGAAGGCGCTCTCCACGGACTCGCCGTGGCGCTCCAGCGCCCGCGCGACGAAGCTACGCAGCGTGCCCGCGCCCATGGAGCGGCTCCGCGGGCCCGGCTCAGGCCGTGAACGACGACCCGCAGCCGCAGGTCCCCTTGGCGTTGGGGTTGCGGAAGGCGAAGCCCTGACCCATGAGCGACTCCTCGTAGTCGATCTGGGTCCCGCTCACGAACAGGGCGCTCTTCGGATCCACGTAGATCGAGACGCCCTCGGACTCGAACACCTTGTCGGCCGGCACCGACGCGCGCTCGAGCGCCAGCGAGTACGACAGCCCCGAGCAGCCGCCGCCCACGACCTTGACCCTCAGGCCGGTGGCGCCTGCCTGGGAGGGGTCGGCCATCATGGCCTTGACCTTCTGCGCGGCCTTGGGGGAGAGGGTGATCGACATGGCGGAAACCTCGCGGGGACCGTGCCCAGAGCGTAGCACTCCCCGCGGCTCCCGCGGCCCTACGGCGCCCCCACCCGGCCGAGGAAGAGCAGCGCGCCGGTGGCCCGGTGGCGCAGCGCGAACAGGAACGGGCGGTCGCAGACGAAGGGCACGGGCTCCGCCGGCCGCGCCGCCGAGCCCGCGCGCAGCAGCACGGCCGTGGCCGCGGCGGCCTCGGTGCCCTTCTCGTCCACGGCGATGAAGGTCTTGTGCAGCACGGCCCCGACGTACAGCGGCTCCCCCGGCACGTCGGCGATGCCCTTCAGGTCGGCCGTGGCCGCGGAGAAGGGCGCCGGCATCCCCAGGGCCGCCAGCGCCCGCGAGAGCTCGAAGGCGCCCTCGAAGCGGAAGCGCGGCAGCGAGAGCGCCACCTTCGTCGGCGCGCCGCCCGTCGCCCAGCGCCGGAGCCCCTGCGCCGAGAGCCCCCGCTCGACCTCGCCCAGGCCGTCGGCCTGCCGCGGCAGCACCAGCAGCAGCTCGACCGCCCGATCACGGTAGGGCACGACGAGGGCCTGCACGGCGCCGTCGTCCAGGTACGCCCAGGTGTCGGTGCGGCGCATCATCTTCACGTCCTGGCGCCGGCCCTCGGTCGTCGTGAAGGGCGCGTCGATCGTGGCGCGCTCCTCGAAGGGCTCCTCCCACGGGGCCAGGAAGTGGATCGCGTTCACCAGGGCCAGCCGCGTGTCGGGGGTGGGCAGGCCCTCCGGGATCAGGTCACGGATGCGGTCGCGGGTCTGCGTCGCCACCCAGTCGTTGATCCGGCGGCGCGTCCCCGGGCCCTGGGCGAAGTCCACCTCCTCCAGGCGCGCCCCGTAGGCGGAGGCCAGGCTCTCCCGGAAGGCCTGCACGAAGGGGTAGCCCCGTCGTCCCCAGAGCGAGTTGGCCACCGACAGCGAGTAGGCCGGCCCCTCGGCACCCCGCGCCGAGCGGGCGGGCGCCGGGCTGGCGAGCGCGGCCGTGAGCGCCCGCCAGGCCTCGGCCGTCCCCTGAGGCGGCAGCCTGAGCACGCGGTCCATCTGCGCGGCGGTCTCGCCACGGGCGCCTGCGCGCGTCATGGCCAGCGCGGCGTGCACCGAGGCTGGCGAGAGCAGCACGTTGGGGCCCGCGCCCGCGAGCGCCCGGAACAGGTCGCAGCCGAACGCGGCCTGCCCGTCCACCAGCGCGGGGAGGACCTCGGCCGCGGGCAGGGCCGGGGGCGGAGGCGGGGCCTCGGCCCGTGCTCGGGGCGGGGCCAGGGCCGGGAGCGAGAGCGCCAGGACGTACAGCAGCCGGACCGTCGGGAGCGCGCGCATCGGGTTCGTCCTCCACGCAGGGCCGGCCCGCCCGGGCCCGCCCGCCGTTGGACGCGCTCGGGGGGGTCGCGGTTCGCCCGCGGCCGGAGGTCGCGTCAGGCGCCGAGCTCGGCGGCCAGCGCGTCGAGCTCGGCGGCCACCGCGGCCGCGTCGGGGGGGCGGCGGGCGGGGTCCTTCGCCAGCAGGCCGTCCACCAGCCGGGCCAGCCCGGACGGGGCCGAGCCCGGCAACGGCGCGTGGGGCTCCTCGCGGATGCGCCTGAGCGTGAGCAGGGTGTCGGTGCCGGTGAAGGGCGGTCGGCCCGTGAGCAGCTCGTAGAGCATCGCCCCCAGCGCGTACAGGTCGGCGGCGGAGGTCACCGGGCGCTCGTCGAGCTGCTCGGGGGCCATGTAGGCCGGGCTGCCCACCAGCTGGCCGGTCAGCGTGAGCCGCGCGGAAGCCGCGTGGTGCGCCACGCCGAAGTCCGCGATCACGGCGCGGTCCCCCGCGGCCACCAGCACGTTGTGCGGCTTGAGGTCGCGGTGGATGACCCCCGCGCGGTGGATCGCCTCCAGCCCCCGGGCCACGCCGCGGGCCAGACGCACCGCCCGGACGGGCTCGAGCGCCCCCTCGCGCAGGAGCAGCGTGGCCAGGTCGGGGCCGGCGATGAACTCCATCACGGCGTACGGCGTGCCCCGCTGCTCGCCCACGCCGAGGATGCGAACGACGTTCTCGTGTCCGATGCCCTCCATCGCGCGCGCCTCGCGCGCGAAGCGCTCGAGCGCCTCCCGGTCGTCGCGGTGCTCGGGCTTGAGCGCCTTGACGGCGACCTCGCAGGCGCCGTCCCCCGTCCGGGCGCGCAGCACGATGCCGAACGCGCCCGAGCCGTGGCGCTCCACGATGCGCACGTCGCCCGCGTCGCAGACGCCGGGCAGCACCGTGCCGGGCTCGAACCCCGCGGGCACGTCCGCCCCGTGCCGCCGCTCCAGCTCGGCCAGCAGCGAGCCCAGGGCGGCGACGCTGCCCCGGCGCTCGGCGGGATCGGCCTCGAGCGCCCCCTTGAGCGCCGCGGCCAGGCCCTGGGGGAGGTCGCGCCGGAGCGCGGCCGTGTCCACCGGGCTGCCGTCGCGCACGCGCTCGAGCGCGGCGGCCTCGTCGTCGCCGCCGCGGGGGTAGCGGCCCGTGAGCCACCAGGCGATCGTGGCCGCCAGCCCGTAGAGGTCGCCGGCAGGCGTGGGCCGCGCTCCGGCCAGCTCCTCCGGGGCGCTGAACGGCGAGAGGCCCAGGACGACCGGGCGCAGCGGCCAGATCCCCGCCTTGAGGTCCGCGCTCTTCACCAGGTTGATCAGCGTCGCGTCGCCGTGCTCGTCCACGGAGACCCAGCGGGGCGCGACCTTGCCGTGCAGGGCGCCCCGGGAATGCATGTGCGCCAGCGCGTCGGCGACCTGCACGCCCAGGTGGGCCGCCTGCGCCATGGGGAAGGGCCCGTGGGCGCGGACGAGCACGTCGCTGGTCTGCTGGATGCGCTGCTCGTGGACCGACCACAGGTGGCCCTCGGCCTCGAGCACGTCCAGCGGCTTCCAGATGCGCGGGTGCAGCAGGGAGGCGGCATGGCGCGACTCGCGGAAGAAGGTCGCCCGCGCGTCCTCGGCCCGCGCGGGGTCGATGCTCAGCCGCCGCAGGATCACGGGCAGCCCCAGCACGACGTTCGTGGCCCGGAAGAAGGTGCTGGGACCGACCGACAGGAAGGCCTCGCCCAGCTCGTAGTTCTGGAGCCGCATGGGCGCGCGAGCCTATCCGGCCTGGCCACCAACGTAGGGGTAGGGCCTCGCGGAGGGTGAGACCCCTTCCGCAGACGGGCCCACGGATGGCCTCTGGAGGCCGTTCCCAAGCCACCGGCGCGCTGGGCCGGTAGCGGAAGGCCGATGACGAC
>CAZPOZ010000349.1:0-4104 GCA_964588235.1 uncultured Planctomycetales bacterium | reverse complement strand
GGCGCCGCGGCGCTGGTGCTCTCGATGCTCGACGACCCGTCGCGCGCCGCACCGGAGGGGGCTCCGGGGGCCGGGGTGGCCTGGAAGACGGGCACCTCGTCGCGGCGGCGCGACGCCTGGGCCGTGGGGGTGACGACGCGCTTCGCCGCCGTGGTCTGGAGGGGCTGGCTCTCCGGCCGGCCCGACCCGGACCTGCTCGGGGCGCGCAGCGCGGCCCCGCTGCTCGCGCGCGTGATGGGGGCCGCCGACCCCTCGCCCGAGCCGTTCCCGGCGCCGGGCGGCGTGAGGCGCGTGCGCGTCTGCGCCGAGTCGGGCCTGGCCGCGGGCCCGGGCTGCGTCTCCCCCCGGGACGACCTCGTGCCGGAGGGCGCGGCGCCGCTGGCCCTCTGCCCGCTGCACCGTTCCCTGCCGGTGGACGCGGCCACGGGCTGCCTGTGCTGCCCGCGTTGCCGTCCGGGGCCCGAGGGCGTCGAGGAGCGCGCCCTCACGCTCTACCCCGCGCCCTGGGCGGCCTTCCGCCGCCGTGCGGGGCTGCCCGTGGACTTCCTCCCCGGGCACCTGCCCACCTGCCCGGAGCCGCTCGAGCCCGAGGCGCTGCGGCCCGTGCTCCTCGCGCCGCGGGCCGGTCAGGAGGTCGTCGCCGGGGCCGACGGCACCGTCGCGGTCCGGGCGATCTCCGCCGAGGGCGGGCCGCTCACGCTGCTGGTCGATGGCGTCCGGGTCGCCACCCTGGCCGACGACGAGCCCCAGGCCCTCCCCCTGCGCCCCGGGACGCAGGTGCTCACCCTGCTCACCGGCGGCGGCCGCGCCCGTTCGGTGCGGGTGGAGGTGTCGGCGGCCCGCTAGGGGCGCGGCGACCCGGTCCCGCCGCCTCCGCGAGGCGTGAAAGGTGCAGGCGGTCCCGGGCAAGAGGAGAGGGGACCCGACCCGGGTCCTGGACCCTCGAACCGGACGCCGCCATGCCCCGCACCCTGCGCCTCCTCCTCGCCCTGCTCCTCCTGAGCTGCCTGGCCCTCCCGCTGGCAGGCTGCGGCGACGAGGGAGACGACTGCCAGGACACCTCCGACTGCGGCCTCGGCCTCAACTGCCGGGGAGGACGCTGCAAGGACTGAGCCTTCGAGGTCCGTGGCGTCGCGCCTTACCGCGCCCTAGCACCCGCGCGGCGGGCGGCGGCAGGCTGGAGCGGTGCCCGGCCTGCGCACCCTCTCCCTGCTCCTGGGCGTGCTGGTGCTCGGGCCCGCCGGGGCCCTGGCCTGGCTCGGGCTGCGCGGCGCCCAGCGCCTGGAGCACGACGCCGAGCGACGCGTGCACGACGAGCTCCGCCAGGCCGGCGAGGCGCTGACCGCCCTGGCCCGCGACACGCTGGCGGCCGACGCGCGGGAGGCCGCCGCGCGCGTCCGCGGCCTGGCCCCGCTGGCCGAGCGCTGGCTCCCGCAGGGGAGCCCCGGGCGAGCGCTCGCCGACCTCCGGGTGCGGGCCACGCAGCCGGCGGCCGAAGGGGCCGCGGCGGAGGTGCAGCGGCTGCTCGGCCCGGCCTTCGAGGAGTCGCGCCTGCTCCTGCGCGTCGTCGACGCCGCCACCGGCCGGCGGCTGTGGCCCGCGCCCCACGCCGACGCGGCGCAGACCCCGTCGTCGGCCGCCGAGTCGCTGCTGGCCGACCTGCGGGGCGAGGCCGAGCGGCTCGCGTTCGGGGGCGCCGACCCCGCGGCGGGGCTCGCCGTCTGGGAGGGCGCGGCCGAGCGCCTGGCCCGGGCCGGCCTGGGCCTGCGAGGCGAGACCGAGCGCGCCCTGCTCGCCTCGGCCGTGCTCCCCGGCGCGGGGGCCCCCGCCTCCGCCCTGGCCGCGCTCGAGGCGCGCCATCCAGAGGCCGCGCTCTCCGCCCTGGGCCGGCCCTACGTGCTGCTCGTCCTGCGGGCGGCGCTCGCGGGCGACCCCGGCGCCCGGGCCCGGGCCGCGGCGCTGGACGCCTCCGGCAGGCTGGACGAGGTGCCCTTGACCGCGCTCGAGCGGGGGCGCCTGGCCGCGCTGGCGGGGTTCCCCGGGCGTCCGCCGCCCGACGCGCAGGGCCCGGGCTTCGCCGTCGAACGCGCCCCGCTGCCGGCCGGCCTCGTGCTCGAGCTCGTGCGCAGCGCCGGGCCCGCCGAGCGGGGCCACGCGGAGGAGGTGCTGCGCGACCGCTGGGCGCCCGTGGGCCGGGCGGCCGGCGTGGAGCTCGCGCTCCCGACCCTGGGCGCGCCTCCGCCCGGGCGCCGGCTGCTCCACCGGGTCGGCGTGCCGCTCCTGTTCGGCGGATCCGCCACGGCCACGCTCAGCCACCGCGACGAGGAGGCGCTGCTCGCCGAGGCGGTCCAGGCGCGGCGCCTCACCACCCTGGGCGTGGGCTCGCTCCTGGCCGTGCTGGCGCTGGGCCTCGTGCTCACGCGCCTCGCGCTGGCCCGCGAGCGCGAGGCGCGGCGGCTCAAGGACGACTTCCTGGCCAACGTCTCGCACGAGCTGCGCACGCCGCTCACCAGCGTCTGCCTGCACGCCGACCTGCTGGCCGAGGGCGAGGACGGCCCCTCCCGTCGGGCCCACGCCGAGGTCGTGCGCGCGGAGGGCGCGCGCCTGGCGGCGCTGGTGGACGACCTGCTCGACTTCGCCGCGCTCGAGCGCGGCGTGCGGCGGCTGGAGCCCGCCCCCGTGGACCTCGGGGCCGCCGTGGAGCAGGCCTCAGCGCCCTACCGCGTGCTGGCCGGGCGGGAGGGCGTGACGCTCGAGACGGACGCGCCGGCCCCCGGCGTCGCCGCGCTGGCAGACCCGCACGCGCTGGCGCGCATCCTGGCCAACCTGCTGGGCAACGCCTGGAAGCACGGGCGGCCCTCCCGCGACGGCGCGCCCGGCCGGATCCGCGTGCGCCTGAGCGGCGGGCCGGGGGGCGCCGCCGTGGAGGTGGAGGACGACGGTCCGGGGATCGACCCCGTGGAGCGCGCCGCGCTCTTCGAGCGCTTCCGCCGCGGCGCGCGGGCGGCGGGCACGCGGGGCGTGGGCCTGGGGCTGGCGCTCTCGCGCGACCTGGCCCGCGCCATGGGGGGCGAGCTCGGCGTCGTCGAAGGGGTCCCGCGTACCGTGTTCCGCCTGAGCCTCGCCCCCGTGCCCGACCTCCCGCCCACCCCCGACGACCCTCCGGCGACCCCGTGAGCGCCCCGTCGAAGATCCTGCTCGTCGAGGACGAGGCGCCCATCCGCGCGGGCCTGACGGAGCGGCTGCGCGCCGAGGGCTACCGGGTCGTGGCGGTGGACGGCGTGGCCGCCGCGCTCGAGGCGCTCGCCGGCCACCCCGACCTGATCGTGCTGGACCGGCGCCTGCCCGACGGCGAAGGCCTGGAGGTGCTGCGCGCCGCCCGGGCGGGCGCCCACCGGCCGGCCGTGATCGTCGTCAGCGCGCGGGGGTTGGCCGAGGACCGCATCCAGGGGCTCGAGGACGGGGCCGACGACTACGTCACCAAGCCCTTCCACCTGCGCGAGCTGCTGGCCCGCATCCGGGCCGTGCTGGCCCGGGCCGCCGCGGACGGTGGGGGCGCCGGCGGGCGCGCGCTGGCCCTGGGCGGGCTGTCCCTCGACCTGGGGGCACGCACCGCCACGCTGCGCCGCCGGCCGCTGGCGCTCACGCGGCTCGAGTTCGACCTGCTGGCCTACCTGCTGCGCAACCCGGGGCGAGCGCTCTCGCGCCAGGAGCTGCTCGACCGGGTCTGGGGCTACGACCGCTACCCGACCACGCGCACGGTGGACTTCCACGTGCTCACGCTGCGGCGCAAGCTGGGCGCGCTGGCCCAAGCGCTCGTGACCGTGCCTGGCGTAGGCTACCGCCTCGATCCGCCGCCGTAGCGCGGCGGCCCTCGGAGGGCCCGCATGCGCACCGCCGCTCCCGTCCTGCTGCTGCTCCTGGCGCTGAGCGCCCGCCCGCTCGCGGCCGCCCCGTCCGCCCGACCGCCCGCCGCCGACCGGGCGCGCATCCTGGCGGTCGAGCTGCGCCGCGGCCCGGCAGCGGCGCTCGAGCCCTTCCTGGCCCCCGACGCCGACCCCGCGCTCCGACGCGTGGCGGTCCGCGCCCTGGGGCGCATCGGCG
>CAZPOZ010000348.1:0-4106 GCA_964588235.1 uncultured Planctomycetales bacterium | reverse complement strand
TGAGCGCCCGGCTCCAGCGCGCCGCACGTGCCTCGCATCGACGAGCTTGGTGGCGTTGCCCGTGAAGCGCCCGCTCAGCGCGTCGTCGCCAGGTCCTCGAGCGCGTCGGTGCGCTCCTGGTGCAGGTGGTGACGGAAGCCCTCCACCGAAGCCGGCTGCTGCGCGCCGGCCTGCGCCTGCCCCCGCACCCGCTCCACCACGTAGAGCTCGTCCCGACGCGTGCCCGTGGACTCGGCCAGGATGCGCAGGCTGAAGAAGGCGCTCTTCACGTCGAAGTCCGCGGCGAGATCGACCTTGTCCTTCTGGATCGTCTGCGGGTCGACCCCCTCCACCTGCATCACTTGGTCCACGCTCGTGAACGGGTTGCCCTGCTCGGAGTCGTCTTCGGACGAGGAGCCGCTGCCCGTGGCGCTGCTCCCGCTGCCCGTGCTGCCCGAGCCGGTGCTCCCCGAGCCCGTGCTCCCCGAGCCCGTGCTGCCCGAGCCGGTGCTGCCCGAGCCCGGGCCGCCGGTCGTGGGCGCCGCGCCCTGCCCCGCGGCGGCGCTCGACTCCTCGTCCTCCTCGCCGTTGCGACGCTCGATGATCCGGTCGGCGATCGAGGGGTCGCTGGGGAAGAACGCCTTGAGCACGACCGCGTCGGCCGTGTTCAGGTTCACCTTGCCGTTGCCGTAGATCGTGAGGAAGCGGCCCAGCCCCGGGGAGACGACGTCGCCGTCGCGAGAGTCCTGGAGCAGCGCCCGCCACTTCACGTTGGCGAAGGCGAGATCCTCCAGCATCAGGAACCCGCGGTCGTCCGGCGTGGACGGCTTGGGGATGTTGCCGCGGGCCTTGGCACCCGACAGGAAGGCGGCCGCGTCCTCCACCAGCTCCTTGGCCAGGCCCTCGTCGATGGGCTCCTTGGAGTCGCGCCGCGCCTCGACCAGGATGCGCGCCAGGCGCTCCTTCACCTGCACGCGGCGGTCGGCCGGGGCGCGCACGAGCAGCAGGATGTTGAACTTGCCCTGCTCGTCGAACACGCGCGTGGAGATCGCGACCTCGGTGTCCTCCTCGCGCCGCTCCTTGAGCTCGTCGCTGTTCCAGTCGTCGAACAGGCTGTCCACCTCGTCCTGCTCGCCGTCGTGCTGCAGCCGGGCGAGCGCGATCTCGAACTGGCCGTCGATCGCGTTCTCCAGCGCCAGCTGGTCCACCACGTTCTGGGCCGTGCGCGACTCGAGCTGCACCTGGATGGCGAACTCGACCGAGAACGGCACCAGGATCAGCATCAGCACCAGCACGATCAGCAGCGCGATGCCGCGCTCCCCGCGCCGGGTGCGCGGGGGGGCAGGCGGGGAGGCGGCCACGGGGGCGGCGGGGGGGCGGGGCGGTCGGTGCATCGGGGCCTTGGACGACCGCTCCACCCTACACCCTCCCGGGCGACCCCCGCCCGGCCGGACCGGACCGCGGCCGGGGGCTCCGGCCGGCCGACGCTCCACACGGTCAGCGGGGGGGGCGCAGCACCACCAGGCGGTCGGGCCGGCTGCCGGGCGAACGGTAGAGCAGCACCAGCTCGTCGCCGGGGGCGCCGTCCAGGTCGGCCGGGGCGGCCTCGAGCTCGTCGCCCGGCCCCAGGGCGGGGATCGGCACCGCGCGCGCCTCCGGCGACCAGACCCCCTCGGCGGCGCCGCGCCGCGCCAGCAGCGTGTCGGCGCCGGTGCGCAGCACGAGGTCGCGCCGGCCGTCCCCGTCGAGGTCGGCCGTCGAGAGGATGGTGAACGAGCGCCGCACGTCGATGTTGCCGCCGGCGCCGAAGCGGATCTTCACGCCCACGTCGCTCGTCACGGAGGCGTCCGGGCGCGTGGGGAAGGGCGGCTCGCCCGAGCCGGGCGCGCGCTGGCGGAAGCAGAGCGTCGTGGCCGTGACCTTGCCCGAGGAGACGGCGCGCACCGTGTTGGGTAGGTCGATGGGGATCGTGGTCACGACGAGGTCGATCCGGCCGTCGCCGTCCACGTCCACGTAGTCGGGTTCGAGGTTGAAGCCCGACAGGCGCAGGAACGCGGCCGGGGGCCTCAGGTCGGGCAGGAGGAGCGGCGGCGATCCGCCCGGGCGCGCCGCCACCTCCGGCGGCGGCACGCGGAAGAAGGCGTAGCGCCCCTCGCGGTTGTCGCCGTCGCGGTGGACGAGGTCGGGCGTCCCGTCGCCGTCGAGGTCGAGCAGCAGGCGCTCTCCGCTGGCGGGCAGGAACGAGAGGTCGGCCCGGGCCAGCGGCTCCGGCGGGAAGCCGCCCACGCCCATGTGCAGGCGCAGCTCGTCGCCGGCCATGACCCAGACCTCCGGGATCGGCTGGGCGCCGCCGCCGCGGGCCGAACCGGGGGGGCCGAAGGCCGTGAAGACCCGCGGCCGGCCCCAGCGCACCTCGCACGCGTCGCCCAGGAACGCGCCGGGCGGCGCCACCTCGAGCCGGTCCTCGACTTGCAGCGCGCCCGAGGGCGGCCCCAGGCGCCAACCCCCTTCGGCCGGCAGCAGGGGCCAGGGCGCGGCCTCGGGGCCGGCGAACAGGTCGGCGAAGACCGCGCGCTCGCCGTCGCGCCAGCCGAGCCCGGCGCAGTCGAGCACCTCGGGCACGGGCGGCTGCGTCCCGTCGAGCCGGAGCCGCAGCCCGGCCCGGTCCGTCAGGCAGACGAGCGCCGGGCGCGCCACGCGGTCCACGTCCACGAAGGTGGCCTCGGGGGGCAGGGCGACCTCCGCCGAGGGCGCGGCCGCCGGGAGCGCGCCCCGGGCGGCCCGGAAGATCGAGATCCGGCGGCCCGTCAGGGCGACGACGTCCTTCAGGCCGTCGCCGTCCACGTCCACGAGCCGCAGCGCCTCGACCTTGCCGGCGGCCTGGAGGACGCGAGCGCCCTCCGTGTCCGGGGCCCCGTCGGCGGCTCCCTGGGGGCCGGCGAACGCCAGGATCGCGAGCGAGGCCAGGCCCGCGGCGCGGCGCATCAGCGCGTCCCCCGCGTCGTGAGCACGAACAGCTCGTCGTCGTTCCACAGCACCACGTCGGGACGTCCGTCGCCCGTCAGGTCGGCGTGCAGGGCGCCCGCGGCGAGCCCCTTGGGCACCGGGATGCGCGGCACGATCGGCGCCGTGAGCTGCACCGGGTCGCCCGTGGCCCCCTCGGCGCGCCGCACGGCCCCCAGCACCTCCACGCCAGTGAGGTTGCCCAGGTCGAGCAGGTCCTTCCAGCCGTCGCCGTCCAGGTCGGCTTCGAACCAGGCGCTGGGCCCGAAGCGGTTGCTCAGCGCCTGCTCCGAGGCGTAGGGCCGCTCCAGGCTGAACAGCGGCTCGGGCAGGTAGCGGCGCGCCTCCCGGTCGAGCCGGTAGGCCACGAGCGTGATCCGCGGCTCGGCCGCGCCCACCACGCGCTTGATCAGGTCGCCGTGCGAGCCGCGGATGCTGTCGGTCAGGTAGTCCAGGCCGCCGTCGCCGTCCAGGTCCACGAAGCGCGGGTGCAGCGCGACGCTCTCCGTGTCGATGCGCCCCGCGGGCGCCCGCAGCGCGCCCGTGGCCGGGTCGGCGAGCGGGGCGGGGAAGTAGAACAGCGTCGTGCGCAGCCCGCCCAGCTGGTCGCGCCGGCCGGTGACCAGGGTCAGCAGCAGGTCGGCGCGCCCGTCGCCGTCGGCGTCGGCCACCTGCACGCGCGGGGTGCGCACCTCCTCCGGGCCCAGCCCTTCGGGCGTGGCCAGGAAGGGCAGCGGGAGGCGCAGGGCGGGGGCCAGCGGGCCGGCTCCCGCCGCCGGGTCGCCCCCGGAGGCCCCGCCCGCGGGCGCGAAGGCCACGAGCGCCTCGCCGGTGAGCGCCACCAGCTCGCGCCGGCCGTCGCCGTCCAGGTCGGCGGCCTGGAGCGTGGGCACGTACGCCTTGCGCTCGAGCGCGTGCTCCCTCGAGGTGGCGGCGGTGCTGCCCATCGGCAGGTCGAGCCGGCGGTCCAGGCCCGGCGCGCCGCCCAGCACGCGCATGCGCCCGCCCTCGTCGGGGACCGGGAACCAGCACTCGTCGCGGCCGTCGCCGTCCAGGTCGGCCAGGGCGGCCCAGAAGACGAGCGGCCGCCCGGCGCTGCGGGCCAGCAGGCACGGCCGCTGCAG
>CAZPOZ010000347.1:0-4114 GCA_964588235.1 uncultured Planctomycetales bacterium | reverse complement strand
GCCCGCAGAGGCCATCCCTAGGCCCTTCCGCAAGAGAGGTCTCGCCCTCCGAAGGACCCTACCCCTAACTTGGTGGCCATGGGGCTCAGAGGATCGTGAGGACCTCGTGGAGCGCGGCCGTGCGCGCGGGGTAGTTCACGTCGCGCGCCAGGCGCAGCAGGCTGCTCCGGGGCTCCGGGTCGAGCACCAGGCCCAGGGCGGCCACGGCCAGCGCCCGGCTCTCCTCACCGTGCCGGCCGTCGCGGGCCGTCGCCGCCAGGGCCTCCACGGCCCCCAGCGCCCCCAGGCGCCCGAGGGCCAGGCTGACGCGCGCCCGCACGTGCTCCGGGGCGCGCGGCTCGTCGATCTCGCGCAGCAGCAGGGGCAGCGCCTCGCGCGCCCCGAGCCACGACAGCGCCAGCGCGGCCTCGCCGCGCAGGGCTTCCGCGCGGCGGTCCAGCAGGGCGATCACCAGGGTGCGCACCACCTCGGGCCTCACCAGGCCCAGCTGCCCCAGGGCCACCGCGCCATGGCTGCGGGTGCGCTCGCCCACGGCGCGGTCGCCGACGGCCTGCGCGAGCCCCCCCACCGCCCGCGCCTGCCCGAGCAGCCCGAGCGCGACGGCGTGCGCGGCCCGGAGCCCGTCGTCCTCGGAGCGCCGCTCGAGGCCCTCCAGGCACAGCGCGACGGCCTGCCGCGCCCAGGCCGGGGGATCTCCACCGCCGCCGTCCGCTGCGGCGGCCGGGCCCGCCGGCGCGGCCGCCTCAGCGGCGGCCTGCCCCGCGAGCGCCAGCCCCAGGAGCGCGAAGCCGCGCTGTTGGGGCTGGGCCGTCGTGGCCGCGTCGGAGAGGGCCCGCACGCCGGTGATCGACAGGGCGGAGGAGCCGGCGCGCAGGTCGGCGGCCAGCACGCGGCCCAGGGCCAGGCGCAGGAGCCCTTCCGTGAGCGGGTCGCTGGCCGCCTCGATGGCGGCCAGGACCAGCGTGAGGGCGCGGGCCCGCCGGGCGCCGTCCCAGGCGCCGGCGTGCGCCCCGGCGGCGAGCGCCGCCGCGCGGGTGAGCTCGCGGGGCGCGCGTCGGCGGTCCAGGGTGCGCAGCACGTCCTCGGCGGCGTCGGCGGGGACCAGGCGCGCCAGCGCGGTGAGCGCGTGGGCGCGCTCCACGGGGTCGAGCCGCCGGGGCAGCGGGTCCCGTCCCAGGACGGCCGCCCGCAGGCCCAGGCGCACGTGCTCGGGCAGGGCGGGGCCCGGCTGCAGGCTGAGCGCGTTGAGCAGGGCCACGGGCAGCTCGTGCGAGGCCTCGTGCCTTCCGACGCGCGACCAGAGTGCCGCGGCCAGGGCCCCGGCCCGCTCCCCGGGGGGGCCGGCGAACGGCTGGTCCCCCAGCAAGCCGAGCGCGAAGGCGGCGAACGCGCGCGTGCGCGTCGGCGCCCGGCGGTCGTCCACGGCCTCCAACAGGGCTTGGCGCAGCTCGTCCAGGTCGGCCGGGGGCAGCTGCTGGGCCGGGTCGGAGCGGCGCAGGAGCCCGAAGGCCAACGCGGCCGACTCGCGCACGAGCTCGGGCGTGTGCGGGGAGGCGAGGGCGGCGGCGAGCGCGGCGCGCGTCTCCTCGGAGGTGGACAGGCGCGCCCAGGCCAGCAACGCCGAGGCCCGCAGGTCGGCGGCGTCGTTCGTGGGCGCGGCCAGGGAGCGCAGCAGGGGCAGGGCGACGCGCTCGGCGAGGGACGCGCGCAGCGTGCCCGTCCCGTCGCGCGCGCCGGAGCCGGCCGGGCCCACGTCGGCCGGGCCGCCCGCCGAGGTGAACACCTGCCGGCGGCGCGCCTCCTCCCGGTCGGGCAGGAACAGCGGACGCTGGAGCAGCCACCAGGCCTCCCAGGTGGCCTCGTCGGCCACCCGCGTCGGCTCCCGTCCGCGGCCCGGGAGCGTGGGGCGCGCCGGGCGCCCGGGCAACGATCCGCCGGCTCCGGGCGTCGTGCGCGGCACGGGCCCCCCGGGCGAGGGGGCGCCCGGGGGTGTCAGCGCGGGCGGCGGCGTCTCGGCCGGTCCCGGGGGCGCGCCGGGGGCGGGGGTCCCGGGGGTACCGGGGGGGGGCGCGGTGAGCGCGGGGGGCCGGGGGGTGGCGACGGGCGGTGGCGGGGCCTCGGGCAGCTGCGGCGGGACGGGGGGCTTGGGCGGCTCGGGCGTCGGCGGCGGAGGGGGGACCACCACCGGCCCGCCGTGGGCCCACGCCGTCGGCGGTTCCGTGGCGCAGGCCGCGAACGCAGCCCAGAGCGCCAGGAGCGCCCAGGTGGGTCGGCGGCGGATGCCCGGCCTTCGAGGTTGCATGCGGCTCACGTCACGGCCTCAGGCGCCCTGGCCCCGCAGGGAGCCTAGCACGTGTTGCGCCCCCCGCGTCCCGGAGGGCCCGGGGCGAGGCTCGGGAAGGGCCCGTGGGCCCTCGGGCCCCGGGGGGGCTCGGGGGCGGCGAGCGCGTCGCGGCGGCCCCCGGCGGGCGCGGAGCTCAGAGGATCGTCAGCGCCTCGTGCAGGGCGTCGGTTCGGGCCGGGTAGTTGGCGTCCAGGGCCAGCCTCAGCAGGCTCGTGCGGGGCTCCGGGTCGAGCACCAACCCCAGCGCCACGACGGCCAGGGCGCGGCCGGCCTCGCTGCGGGTGCCGTCGGCGGCCACCCGCGCCAGCGCCTCCACGGCGCCCGGAGCGCCCAGGCGGCCGAGCGCGGTGGCCACGCGGGCCAGCACGTGCTCGGGGGCGCGACGGTCGTCGATCTCGCGCAGCAGCAGGGGCAGCGCCTCGCGTGCCCCCAGCCAGGACAGCGCCAGCGCCGCCTCGCCGCGCACGTCGTCGGAGCGGCGGTCGAGCAGGGTCAGCACCAGGGTGCGCACCACGTCGGGGCGGACGAGCCCCACCTGACCGAGCGCGACGGCCCCGTGCCCGCGCGTCGCGGGCCCCGCGGAACGGTCCTCAACCGCGTGGGTGAGGCCCGGCACGGCGCGCGCACGCCCGAGCAGGCCGAGCGCCACCGCGTGCGCCCCGCGCAGCTCGTCGCCGCCGCCGCCCGACTCGAGGCCCTCCAGGCACAGCGAGAGCGCCTCCTGCACCCAGCCGGGCGCCGCGGCCTCGCCGTCGCGCAGCGCGGCGCGGCCGGCCAGGGCCAGGCCGAGCAGGGCGAAGCCGCGCTTGGCGGGCGGGGCGCCGCGCGCCACGGTGGCCAGCGAGCGCACGCCGCCCTGGGTCAGGACCTCGCCCCCCTCCGCGAGATCGGCGGCGAGCACACGGCCCAGGGCCAGGCGCAGCAGGCCCTCGGTGAAGGGGTCGCGCGCGTCGTCGGCCGCCGCCTGCAGGAGCCCGAAGGCCCGCGCCCGGCGCGTCGGCCCGTAGGCCGCGGCGCGTGCGCCCGCGGCCAGGGCGGCCGCGCGCACCAGCTCGACGGGCTCCCGACGGCGGTCCAGCACGCGGAGCACGTCCTCGACGGAGCCCGCCGGCCACAGCCGGGCCAGGGCGGTCAGCGCGTGGGAGCGTTCGCGTGCGTTCAGCTCCCGCGGCAGCGCGCGGCGGCCGACCACCACCGACTTGAGCCCGTCGCGCACGTCGTCGGGCACGCAGGTCGCGTCCTGCATGCCCAGCGCCGTCAGCAGCGCGATCGAGAGCTCGTCGGTGCCGTCCTGCCGGCCGACGCGGTTCCACAGCGCCGTCGCGAGCGTCGCGGCCGCCGCGGGCGCGGGATCGGCGAACGGCTGGTCGCCCAGCAGGCCGAGCGCGAAGGCGGCGAAGGCCCGCGTGCGCCAGGCCGCGTGCCGGTCGTCCACCACGTCGAGCAAGGTGCCGCGCAGCGCGTCGAGCTCGGCGGCGGGCAGCCGCGTCGCGGGCTCGGAGCGCCGGAGCAGGCCCAGGGCCAGGGCCGCGGACTCGCGCACGAGGTCGGGGGTCCCGTCCGCCGTCAGCGCCTCGAGCAGCGCGGCCCGAGCGCGGGGCCCGTGGTCGAGGCGCGCCAGCGCCAGCAGCGCCGAGGCGCGCAGGTCCTCACCCTTCGTGCCCGGCCCGGCGAGCGCGAGCAGCACGGGGACGGCCTGCTGCGCCGCCAGCACCTCGCGCTCGCGGGAGAGGCCGCTGCGCGCGCCCGGTGCGGCCGGCCCGACGTCGG
>CAZPOZ010000346.1:0-4116 GCA_964588235.1 uncultured Planctomycetales bacterium | reverse complement strand
CCTGGTCCAGTGGGCGCGCGCCGCGGGCGAGCGGACCTTCGCGCCTCGCGGCGACGGCCCGGCGCAGCCGGCCGACGGGCCCGCGCGGCGGGGCCTGGCCGCGCTGGCGGCGCTGGTGCTCGGGGTGGCCGGCGCGGGGGTCGTGGTGGCGGGCTACCTGCTGGCCCACCGGCTGGCGCGCTGGCGCACGCCGCTGCTGGTGCTGGGCGGGGTCGCGGCGCTGGGCGCCCTGGCCGAGGCCGTGCTCATCGGCTGGGCCGCCCGCGCCGCCGCCCCGGCGCTGGCGCCCGGCGGCGGGCGCACCCTGCTGCTGGCCGGCGGCGTGGGGCTGCTCTCGACCGTGCTCGCGGCGCTGACCTGGGAGAACGCGCTGCGCGTGCTGGGGCTGGTCGCGCTCCTGGCCTCCGCGCTGGCCGGGCTCGGCTGGGCCTTCGTGGTGGGGACCTCGTGAGGGGCGCCTCGGCCGGGGCGCTGGCGCCGCGCGGGGCCACCTTCGCCTTCGTCGGCTGGGTGCTGGCCTGGATCACGGCGCTGGGGGGCTCGACCCTCGAGGGCTGGCTCTCCCGCCCCTTGCCCGAGGGCCTGCCCTCCTTCGGCGCGCGCGCCACCACCCCCGAGCCCGTGCTGCTCGTGATCGTGGACGGGCTGCGCGAGGACGCCCTGTGGGGCGAGCCCACGGCGATGCCCTGGCTGCGCGCCCTCTCCGCGGAGGGCGCCGGGGGCGTGGCCCTGGCCGGCGACCCCACGCTCACCGCCGCCTGCGTGCGCACCCTGCTGACGGGGCGGCTGCCCGACCTGATCACCGGGCTGAGGAACTTCACCGCGCCGTCGGTGAAGGGCACCTGGATCGAGGCCTGGCGCGCGCTGGGGGGGCGCTTCGCGCACGGGGGGGACGCCGCCCTGGCGCAGATCGCCGGCCCGTGGCTCGACCCGGCCGACGTGCTGGCCTTCCCCGACCGGGGGCCCGTGGACCAGGGCCAGTGCGACGCGGAGGCCGTGCCGTTCGTGCGGGCGCGGATCGAGGAGGGCGTCGCGGGGGTCTCGCTGCACCTGACGGGGCCCGACCACGCCGGGCACAAGCACGGCGCCGTGGGACCGGAGTACCGCGCCGCCTGCCTGCGCGTGGACGAGGCCCTGCGCGAGGTGGCCGGGGCCTTCCGCGCGCGCCACCCCGAGGCCACGCTGCTGGTGGCCGCCGACCACGGCGTCTCGCCGGCCGGCACGCACGGCGGGGGAGAGCTGGCCGCGCGGCGAGCCCCCTTCGTGCTCGTGGGGCCGCGCATCGCGCGCGCCGCCGGCGTCGAGCTCTCTCAGGCCGCGCTCGCGCCCACGCTGGCCGCGGCGCTGGGGCTGCCGCAGCCGCCGCTGGCCGACGCGCCGCCCGCCACGCAGCTGCTCCGGCTGCCGCCCGTCGAGCGACAGCGCGCGCTGGACGCCCACGTGCAGGCGCGCATCGCCGTCGCGCGGCGGCTCAGCGGCGCCGCCGTGGATCCGATCGAGCGTCGGCGGGCGGAGCTGGCCGTCGCGCGCCTGGCGCAGGAGGGAGAGGGCGAGCTGCGCGCGCTGGCCGACGAGCTCGACGTGCTGGCCCGGCCGTCCTCGCTGGGGGCGCGGCTGGCGCTGCTCGGCCTGGCCCTGCTCGGGCTGCTGGCCTTCGTGCGGATCACGCCGCTGCGCGGGCCCACGCCGCTCGCCCGCCGCGCCTGGCTGCCCCTGGCGGCCGCGACGATGGCGGCGGGCCTGGACCTCGCGCCCCGGCTGGTCGCCCTGGGCCCCGCGCCGGCCGCGGCGGCCACCGCCGTCGCGCTGCTCGTGCTGCTCGGCCTCGCCCGCCCCCGCGGGCGCGAGCCCGAGGTCGCGCTGTTCGCGCCCCTGCTGGCGCTGCCGCCGCTGCTCGCCGGCGGCGTGGCGCTCAAGGACGCCGTGGACCGCGGTCGCGGGGGCGCGGGCCTGCTGGCCCCCCTGGCCGTGGGCCTGAGCCTGCTCGCCGTGCTGGCCGCCGTGCGGCTGCGCTGGCGCGGGCTCCTGCGCCGTGTGCTGGCAGGCCTGAGGCGGCGGCCGACGCTGGGCGTGGCGCTCGGGGGGGCGGGGCTGGGCGTGGCCCTGGCCAAGCGGCCGTTCGTGGACCCTTTCGTGCCCCTCAACCTCGGCGTGGCGGCCGCCTTCCTGGCGGCGCTCGGCGTCCTGCTGGCCTCGCGCACCGTGCGCCGCGGGCCTCCCTGGGTGCGCGCGGGCCTGGCGGCCACGGGGCTCGTCCTGGTGCTGCTGCCGCTGATCGTCACGGGGGGGCGCAGCACGGCGGGCTGGACGCAGGCGCTGGCGCTGCGCCTGCCGGCCTTTCGCGTGCTGGGGCTGGCGCTGCTGGCCGCGCTGGCGGCCGTCCTCCCCCGCCCCTGCGCCCGGGGGCGCGACCGCCTGCCGGTGGCCTGCGCCGTCCTGGCGCTGCTGCTCGCCTGGGCGGGGGTGTCGCTGTCCGCGCCGCCCGGCCCGGGCGTCGCCTTCGCCTGGCGCGTGACCCTGGCGTTCGGGCCGCAGGTCCTGGCGCTGGCCGCGCTGGCCCTGGCGCTGCTCCCCGGGGTCACGTCCGCGGGGGCGCTCGCGGCGCGGCTGCTCTCCACCGCGGCGCTGGCGCGGCGGCTCACGGCCAGCGACGCCGAGCTGGCCCTGCTGCTGACCCTGCTGCTCGGCGTGGCGCTGGCGGCCCGCCTGCCCTTGAGCCGCCACCGTCGGGGCCTGGCGCTCGTGGCCCTGGCCCTGCTCCTCGCCCGCACGGCCGCGTTCCACGCCGCGGGCGGCACCGAGAGCCGCTCCACCGTGGACGTGGCCACGGGCTTCCAAGGCCTGGACGAGCTGGCCTCCGCGCCGGGCGTGCTGGCCCCCGGCGGGCAGGGGGGCGGCGTCACCTGGACGATGGTGGTGGCGGGCCTGCAGGTGGCGCTGCGCTTCGCCCTGCCCTGGCTGGCGCTGCTGGCGGCGCTGGCGCACGCCGCGGGGACGGGCGCGGCCGTGCGCGCCGTGCTCGCCGACCTCGCGCTGGCCTTCGCCGCGCGGGCGACGGCGCTGGTCCTGTGCCTGTGGGCGCTCACCGACAACGGCTGGTGGGTCGGGCAGGCGCAGGAGGTCGTCTCGCTGGGCGCGGCCGACCTCGTGCTGCTGTTGGCCTCCGCCCTGCTGGTGGGGGCCTTCCGCGCGCCGGCCCCCCCTGCGGGGGCCGCCACCGGGGCGCGTGCCGTTGCGTGAGCGCCTCCGGCGGAGCATGATGGGCGCATGAAGCGCCTGATCGCCGTCTTCGGCGCCGGCCTGCCCTCGCGCGAGGAGTACAACCTGGCGGCCGAGGTGGGGCGGCTGCTGGCCCTGCGCGGCTTCGGGCTGGTCTGCGGCGGCCTCTACGGCGTGATGGAGGCGGCCTCGATGGGGGCGCGGGAGGCGGGGGGGCTCACCGTGGGGCTCTTGCCCACCTACTACCGCCAGGACGCCAACCCCTACCTGGACGTGGTCCTGCCCACGGGCCTGGGCGACGCGCGCAACGTGCTCGTGGCCACCGCGGGCGAGGCGGCCATCGCCGTCGGGGGCCGGCTCGGCACTCTCTCCGAGATCGCCATCGCGCTCAAGCACGACATCCCGGTGGTGGGCCTGCGCACCTGGAACCTCGATCCCGAGGCGCTCTTCGACCGGCGCGTGCCCCAGGCGCGCACGGCGGCCGAGGCCGTGGACCTGGCCGTGTCGCTGGCCGACGCGCGCGAGGCCGAGCGCGCGGCCGGTCCGGCGCGCTCCACGGGGTCGGAGGAGGGCTGAGCCCCCGGGGCCGCGTCAGCGCAGCGGCCCGCGGCCCCCGCCCCCGCCCTCCCGACGGTCGGCGCGCCGCTCGTCGGCGGGCGTGGGACGCGGGTCGCGCCCGACCTGGGTGGGCGTGGGCGGCGCCTCGGGCGGCGTGGGCGGCGTGGGTCGCGGCGGGGGCGGCGGCGTCTCGACGCGCTCCGGCGGGGCGTCGTGGCGCCAGGTGAGGCTCACGCCCACGGTGCCCACCGAGAGCCCTTCCCAGCGCCCGGCGAAGGCGGGCGTGCGCCACCAGGTCAGCGTGGCGCCGCCGAACCAGGGCCGGGCCGTCCCCGGGCC
>CAZPOZ010000345.1:0-4127 GCA_964588235.1 uncultured Planctomycetales bacterium | reverse complement strand
GTGGCCGTCACCGTCGACAACGGCGTCTCCGCCCACGCGGCCCTCGCGCGCGCCGTCGAGCTCGGCATCGACGTGCTGGTCACCGACCACCACCTGCCGGGCGCGACCCTGCCCCCGGCGGTGGCCATCGTGAACCCGGCCCGGCGCGACGTGCCGCGTCCCCCCGGCGCCGACGCCTCCGGCGCCCCCTGCGGCTGCGGCCTGGCCTTCAAGCTGGCCTGGGCCGTGGCCGACCGCCTGCGGCACCTGCCGGGGCCCGACGGCGCCGCGCGCTTCAAGGCCTTCCTCAAGGACGCCATGGGCCTGGTGGCCCTGGCCACGATCGCCGACGTGGTCGAGCTGCGCGGGGAGAACCGGGTGCTGGTCGCGCACGGCCTGCGGGCGCTGCGGGCCAGCAGCCATCCGGGCCTCAAGGCGCTGCTCGCCCAGGCGGGTGCCGGCGCGCAGCCCCTCACCACCGAGGACGTCTCCTTCCGCATCGCCCCGCGGCTCAACGCCGCGGGCCGGCTCTCCCGACCCGACCTGGTGATCGACCTGCTCACGACGGAGGACGCGGCCGAGGCGGCCGGGCTCGCGGCGGCCCTGACGCGGGCCAACGAGGAGCGCAAGCTGATCGAGCGCGCGGTCCTGGAGCAGGCGCTGCCCCTGGCCGAGACGCTCGTGGAGCGGGCCGGCCGGCGCTCGCTCGTCGTGCACGGCGAGGGCTGGCACCGGGGCGTGATCGGCATCGTGGCCGCGCGCCTGGTGGACCGCCACGCGCGTCCGACGGTGGTGATCGGCTTCTCCGGCGAGGAGGGCCGCGGCTCCTGCCGCACCTCCCCCGACGTCGACCTGCACCGCGCGCTCACCCGCTGCGGGGAGCACCTCACGCGCTACGGCGGCCACGCGATGGCGGCGGGGCTCGAGATCCGCCGGGGGCAGGTCGAGCGCTTCGCCGAGCGCTTCGAGGAGGCCGTCGAGGCCCAGCAGGCGGGCTCGGCGGCCGGCCAGCGCGTGCTCTGGGCCGACCTGTGCGCGCACCCCGACGCCTTCACCCTGAGCGCCGTGGACGCGGTGCAGGGCCTGGCCCCCTTCGGCGCCGGCAACCCCGAGCCGCGCTTCCTGCTCGCGGGCGTGCGCGTGGCCGGCCGCCCGCGGCTGCTGGGCGAGGAGTCGGCGCACCTCTCCTTCGCCGTGCGCCAGACCCAGGGCGCGATCCGCGCGGTCGGGTTCCGGCGCGGCGACCTCTACGACCTGGTGGCCTCCGACCAGCCGCTCGACCTGCTCGTGAGCGCGACCCTCAACGACTGGCGCGGGGTGCGGACCCCCGAGCTGCGCCTGATCGACGCCCGGCCGGCCGTCGCGCCCTGACCCCGGCCGCCTCGCGGTCGGCGACGACCAGCCGCCGGGAGGCGCGCAGCACCGCGCGCAGCACGCGCCCGAGGTCGGCGCGCGGGTAGCCGGGCGGGGCGGCGGCGAGCATCGTGGCCAGCATGGCGCGCTCGCGCCCCGGGTCGGCCGCGGGCAGGCCCAGCCGGGCCTTGCGGCGGCCGATCCGGCGGGCCAGCCGCCCGCGCTCCTGGAGCAGGGCGACGAGCCGGGCGTTGAGGCGGTCCATGCGCGCCCGCAGGCGGCGGAGCGGCGCGGGCAGCGCGTGGAGGGCTCGGGAGGGGCGCCGGGGCACGGGGGCGCGATGGTACCGTCGCCCGGATGCCGTCCCCGCCGCCCGCCCGCCCGGAGGTGCTGGCCCCCGCGGGGGACGCCGAGTCGCTGGCCGCGGCCCTGGCGGCGGGCGCCGACGCGGTCTACTTCGGGCTCTCGGAAGGCTTCAACGCCCGCGCCCGGGCGGGCAACTTCGCGCTGGCGGAGCTGCCGGCCACGGTGGCGCGCATCCACCGCGCGGGCGCCAAGGCCTACCTCGCCTTGAACACGCTGGTCTTCGAGACCGAGCTCGACGACGTCGCCGAGGTCGTGCGCCGCGCCGCCGACGCCGGCGTGGACGCGCTGATCGTGCAGGACGTGGGGTTGGCCGTGCTCGCCCGCGCGCTCGCGCCCACGCTGCACGTGCACGCCTCGACGCAGATGACGGTCTCGAGCGCCGAGGGGGCCCGCTTCGCGCAGGGCCTGGGGGTCACCCGGGTCGTCGTGCCCCGCGAGGCCTCGGTGGAGGAGATCGCGCGCCTGGCCGCGGGCACGGGCCTCGAGCTCGAGGTCTTCGTGCACGGCGCCCTGTGCGTGGCCTGGTCGGGGCAGTGCTTCACCTCCTCGACCTGGAGCGCCCGCTCCGCCAACCGCGGCGAGTGCGCCCAGTCCTGCCGGCTCCCCTACGAGCTGGTGCTCGATGGCGTGGCGCGCGACCTGGGCGACGTGCGCTACCTGCTCTCGCCCAAGGACCTCGCCGGCCTGGGGGCGGTGGAGCGCCTGGCGGCGCTGGGCGTGAGCGGGCTCAAGATCGAGGGCCGCCAGAAGGGGGCCACCTACGTCCGCACGGCCACGGAGGCCTACCGCCGCTGGGTGGACGCGGTGGCGCGGGGTCCGACGCCGGCCGACCTCGAGCGCGCGAAGGCCGACCTGAGCGACGCGGCGCTGGCCTACTCGCGCGGCTTCTCGCCGGGCTTCCTGGGGGGCAGCGACCACCAGTCGCTGGTGGAGGGGCGCTTCCCCAAGCACCGGGGCCTGCTGCTGGGGCGCGTGGCCCGCCTGGTAGGCGACGCCGTCTTCGTCGAGCCCGGCCCTCTCGAGCCCGGCCCTCTCGAGCCCGGCCCCCTCGAGCCCGGCCCCCTCGAGCCCGGCCCCCTCGAGCCCGGGCCCCTCGAGCCCGGGCCGACGGTGCCGCGCCCGGGGATGGGCGTCGTGTTCGACGACGGCCACCCCGAGCGCGAGGACGAGCCCGGGGGGCCGATCTTCCACGCCGACCCGTGGGGCGCGGGCTGGCGGCTGCGCTTCGGCCAGCCGGGCCCCGACCTCAGGCGGGTGAGCGTCGGCCAGCGGGTCTGGGTCAACGGCGACCCGCGGCTGGTCCGGGCCACGCAGCGGGCGATCGAGGGCGGCGAGCCCGCCGGTCGCGTGCCGCTCGCGCTCGCGCTGACGGGCCGGGCGGGCGCGCCGCTGTGCGTGGAGGGCCGGGCGGGTGCCGCGGAGGCCGTCGTGCGTTCGACCGAGCCGCTGGCGGAAGCCACGGGGGCCGGGCTCACGGAGGCGCTGGCGCGCGAGAAGCTCGGCGCCCTGGGCGGCACGCCGTTCACCCTCGCGGCGCTCGACCTCACCGGGCTCGCCCCTGGCCTCCACCTGCCGGTGAGCGCGCTCAAGTCGCTCCGGCGCGACCTCGTGGCCGCGCTGCTGCCGGCCCTGGAGCGGGGACGGGCGCACGCGCTGGCGCCGGCCGACCCCTTGCCGGCGCTCCGGGCGGCGGCCCGCACGCCACCGGGCGCCGCGCCGCTCACGGCGCCGCGGCTGGTGCCGCTGTGCCGGGAGCCCGGGCAGCTGGAGGCGGTGATCGAGGCCGGGCTCCCGGAGGTCGAGCTCGACTGGATGGAGTTCGTCGGGCTGGGCGCGGCGGTGGCGCGCGCGCGTGCCGCGGGCCTCTCGGTGACGCTGGCGACGGTGCGCGTGCAGAAGCCGGGCGAGGAGGGCTACGACCGGCGGCTGGCCGCGCTCGCGCCCGACGGCGTGCTCGTGCGGCACTGGGGCGCGCTGATGGCGTTCGCCGAGGGACCCCGGCAGGCGGGCGACGCGCCCCGCCCGGCGCTGCACGGCGACTTCTCGCTCAACGTGACCAACGCGCTCACGGCGGGCGAGCTCTTCCGCCGCGGCCTCTCGACGCTCACGCTCTCGCACGATCTGGACGCCCCCGAGGCGCTGGCCCTGCTCTCGGCCAGCGACCCGGCGCGGTTCACGGTGGTCCTGCACCACCGCATGCCCACCTTCCACACGGAGCACTGCGTCTACGCGCACCTCCTCTCGGCCGGTCGCGACTTCCGCACCTGCGGCCGCCCCTGCGAGCGTCATCGCCTGGCGCTGCGCGACCCGCGCGGGCGCGAGCATCCGGTGATCGTGGACGTGGCCTGCCGCAACACGGTGTTCAACGACCGCGCCCAGAGCGCGGCCCCGCTGCTGTCCGACCTCGTGGAGCGCGGCGTACGCCGCTT
>CAZPOZ010000344.1:0-4129 GCA_964588235.1 uncultured Planctomycetales bacterium | reverse complement strand
AGCCACTGCGACGGAAGTGCGTCTCTCCAATTGCTCATCTAGTCCCCCTCCCTCAGTCCTTCCCACACGTCGGCAGGCGTAGTCCCCTCGGCCCACGGCTCCCTGCCCTGCTGGCGCCGCACCGTCCGGCGCACAGCACGCCAGTACGCTGCCTCTCGCTGCCCCTCCCGCGTCGCCTCGCACGTCGCGCAGAAGCCCGGCCGCTCCCCCGGCACCGTCCCGGGGTGGTCCTCCCAGTCGCCGCCCGCCTCGTACCGCACCCTCGCGCACCGCTCGCAGCGCACCGGGGGCGGCTGGTGGCATCCGATGCACAGCCCGTCGATGCCCCGCGTCCGCATGGACCCGCCGCAGGAGCGGCAGGCGTAGGGCCGGGTGCCGTTGTACTCGTCATCCACGGGGCTGCTCCTGCTCGTGGCAGGTGGCGCAGAAGCCGGGCAGCCGCACCTCGCTGCCGCAGTGCTCGCACTCGGCTGTCCCGGGCGGCAGTACCTCCAGCGAGGGCGGCCCCACCACGTCGCGCAGCACGTCGGCCAGGAAGGTGTCGAGCGGGCGCCGGATGCAGACGCAGGGCATCGCCTGCCCGCTGTCGCTGACCTCGACCTGGCGCCCACAGACGCGGCAGGAGGCGCTCACCGCTGCCTCCCGCTGATCGTGACCGTGTGGACCCGCGCCCGGCTCCGCGCCTGCTCCAGGTCGGCCGCTATCTGCCGCGCCTGCGCCCCGTGCCGCCGCTCGTGCATCCGCTCGGCCGCGAGGTGCCGCTCCCACCAGCCCTCCGCAGCAGCCAGCGCCCGAGCCATCGCTTCCTCGGCCCTCGGCCCGTCCGACCCGCCCCAGAACTCCAGCATCTCCAGCGCAGCACGCACCGCCCCGGGATGCTGCCGCGCGATGTGCACCCCGCTGCTCAGCGGGTAGCTGTGCGCCAGCCGCCGCGCGTCCTGGTGCCGCTGGTAAGCCAAGCAGGCGAGGAGCACCGCATCCCTGCGCGGGAGCTGCGCCGCCACCGCTTCGTACTCCTCCCAGGCCACGCGCCCGGCTTCGGTGTCGAGCGGCGCCCGGCCCTCGCGTGGGAGGGCCTCGAGCGGCAGCGGCCGGACGGCTGAGTTCAGGCGTGGAAGGTCCGGGATCGTCTCGTCGGCCACTGTGCCCCCCTTGTGTCCGACCGGGGGGTCATGGGGCGCGGCCGCGTTGTGCGGCCCGTGCGCGGCGTCAGCGGGTTGGCGCGGTGCGTGCTACCGTTTGCGCCAGTCGGCTTAACCCAGTGTTGTGCGGCCCCCATGTCCCCGGTCCTGTCTCTATGCGGAGTTGCGTGACTTGCGGCGCTTGGACTTGGCCGGAACCGTGCCCTTGCCCCCGGCACGCTTCGCCACCCTAGCAGCGACCAGCATCCGGGCCACCTTCGCCCGGTCGGCCTTGCTCGTCTTGGCCCAGCGAATCCGCGCCAGCATCGCGCCGACGCTCTCGGGCTGCTCTGTCTCTGCCATGCAACCGAGAATCTAGGACAACGTGCGCACGAAGTCAACAGGTTTTTTCGCCCCCGCATAACCTCCCGTGGCATAGGGCAAATGCCTCAGGCGGCGCTCGCGGGTGCTGCTGTACCCTCCCGCCGCAGATGGATTGCCCCTTCTGCCGCTGGCTCCGCTCATACCTCCCCCAAAAACACCTTGACGTGCGCACGTCGGAGCCTACCTTATTGACTGCCACCCAGACAGCACAACGGCTCGGGATGTCCCGACGGTGGGTCTACGACCACGCGGACCGCCTCCCGTTCGCCAGGCGCATCGGCAGGGCGCTCAGGTTCGACGAGGCGGGGCTCGCGCGATGGCTGGAGGGACGTCATGCAGATCCGGGGGATGGGGCATCTCTACAGGCCCACCTACCGCACCCAGGCCGGCGAGAAGCGCGTCGCCGGGGTGTGGTGGTGGAAGGCCCCGAGCGGGCAGCGGTACAGCACGGGGCAGCGGGACGAGGAGGCGGCGCAGGCCTGGGCGCTCGAGCGGGTGAGCGAGGCCCGGCGCGGCGATCCCGCCCACCTCGAGGCCCCCGCCCGCTACGATGACCTCGAGCGGATGCTCCTCGACGACTGGGAGGCCAAGGGCCGCCGCGGCGTCGACCAGGCCGTGTGCCGCCTCCGGCACCTCCGGCGGGCCTTCTCCGGCTGGTCCGCGACCGCCATCACCACCGACCGGGTGACGACCTACGCGATCCGGCGGCGCGAGGAGGGCGCCGCCCCGGCCACCGTGAACCTTGAGATCGCCCTCCTTCACCGCTCCTTCGTCCTGGCGAAGCGGGCCGGCCGGGTGCGCGAGGTGCCCATCATGGACCGGCTGCGCGGGGTCCACCACCGGACCGGCGTCGTGGAGCGCGGCGACTTCGAGGCGATCTGCTCCTTCCTCCCGGCCCGCTACGTCCCCGTCGTCCGCTTCCTCTACGTCACCGGCTGGCGCGAGCGCGAGGCCCTTACCCTGACCTGGCAGCACGTCGACCTGGCCGCGGGAGAAGTGAAGCTCGCCGCCGAGAACTCCAAGACGGGGGAGCCCCGGGCCTTCCCGTTCGCGGCCTCGCCGGTCCTGAGCGAGCTGCTGAAGGCCCAGCACGAAGGGCGCCGCACCCTCAGCCCCTACGTCTTCCCGGGCCGCGCCGGCCACGCCCTCGACCGCACCGGCCTCCAGAAGCGGTGGCGCGAGGCGTGCATCAAGGCGGGGTGTCCGGCCGCCCTGATCCACGACCTGCGCCGCACGGCCGCCCGCGACCTGCGCCGGGCCGGGGTCGCCCCCTACGTCGCCATGGCCCAGCTCGGGCACCGCGACACCCGGACGCACCAGGCGTACTCTGTCGTCCTGCGGCAGGACGCCGCCGACGCCATCACGCGGCTCGAGCAGCTCCGAGCGGGCGAGCCCGTGCAACAGCGACTGCTCGGCTGGAGGTAGACCTATGCTGACCATCGCCCTTGCCCTGATGCTCCAGGCCGCTCCGGCCGACTGCCTGCGAATGGCGTTCGGCGCGTACTGTGTGGGCGGGCCTGTGGCACTGCTGCCGGTTGGCTCAAGAGAGGTCGGGGGCCGGCTCGCCTGGGACGACCACACCTTCGCCGACACCTACGCAGGACGCGTCGTGGCGGCCGAGCGCCGCTACGAGCCCCGCACATGGCTGAAGTGGGACGGGCTGATCCGCGAGATAGCCGAGGCCTTGGGCCCAGGGGAGGACCGAAGCAAGTTTCCAGCCTACGCCGACACGCGCGACTCCCAGGAGGCCGCGATAACGCTTGGGCGTGGACGGGCTGCTCATCGCTGGGCCCCTGCGGACGGCCTCGTGGTCATGATGGTGTGGGATCAGGAGGCACTCTTCGTGAGCTACGTCGCAACGGAACTAGCAAAGGCCCAGCGAGCGAAGGCGACGCCGCGGTTCTGATGTTGACCGTGGCGCATAATTTGCGTAGCATCTGAACGGGACGAGGGCGCCGACCCCGTTCGATACCTCCGCGCCCAGGCGGGGGGATTTGGGGTCGGCGCCCGTTACTGCTGCTACGCCATGAGCGGGAGCGGTTCCTCCACGACCTCGAGTTCCCCGGTCCTGATCGCGTAGCTGATCCGCGACGTGGCGAGCGCCTCCTGCGTCCTGCCCAGGATGCACACGTCCGGGTCGGTCTCGGTGGGCACCACCACGATCGGCCAGGCCCCGGCCCGGCTCCCCCGGAAGAACGTGTCGCGCACCTGCTGGAACTCGGTGTCGTTCCTGAACCGGAAGACCATCCCAAGCCGTCGCCCGGCCGCACCGCCGCGACCGTAGACGTACTGCCCGCCCTGCGCCGTCACCTGCCGGACCTCGGGCTCCAGGTACTCGATGCTCACCGGGTAGTCCGGCGCGCACGTTAGGGCCTCGTACTGCCCCAGCACGAGCTCGCCCAGCCACGGCACGGCGCCGGGCGTCCCGCCGAGCTTGAGCCGCCAGTACCGGACGTATTGCACCGCGAACGTCCCGTAGAAGCAGTCCCGCCGCAGGGTCGGCGTCAGGCGGGTCGTCCAGGCCGAGTTGTCCGGCGACGAGTCGACCACCGGCACGACGGCTGCCGAGAGGTTGTGGCCGTGGACGCTCGCCCAGGTCGTGCCCGGGATGTCCATCACGTCGT
>CAZPOZ010000343.1:0-4134 GCA_964588235.1 uncultured Planctomycetales bacterium | reverse complement strand
CGACCTCGAGCACCGAGCGGTTGTGGCCGAGGTGGATCACCTCCGCGCCCGCGTCCTGCAGGATGCGGCGCATGATGTTGATCGCCGCGTCGTGCCCGTCGAACAGCGAGGCCGCCGTCACGAAGCGGACGGCGTGACGGGGCCGGTAGGGCGTGGAGGCCATGGCGGGCTGCCCACGGTACCCCGCCAGGGCCCGCCCACCACGCCGATGTCCGGAGCCCCGAGGGGCGGGCCGGCCGCCCGCCCCCGCGCCCCGGCGCCCTACCGCACGCGCGCGTCGCCTTGCCCGGCCGTCAGCCTCCAGGACTGGAGCCAGCGCGCGCTCAGGATCGTGCCGAGCCCGGCCGGCGTCAGCGGCTCGAAGGCGCTGGCGTCGGCCGGCCCGAGGTAGAGCCCGTCGGGCAGTCGGCCCGCGCCCAGGCCCGACTCGTCGAGCAGGGTCGAGCGCAGCAGGGCCACGATGCGGCCGTCCAGGCGGTTGACGTCCACGTCGGCCAGCGAGTCGGCCGGGACCGGGCGCAGCTCGATGAACGGCCCCTCGCCCTGCGCGAGCGCGTACAGCGCCACGCCGAGCCCGGAGAGGTCGAGGAACACCCCCGTCTGCTGGGGGTGCCAGATCATCTCCTGCACGAACACGGGCTCGTCGAAGAAGTACGTGGCGTCGATGCCGGTGCCGAGGGTCCCGATCCACAGCTCGCTCGTCTGGAAGCCGTCGTCGTCGAGATCCACGACGGCGGCGAAGGCCTGGCCGTCGGGGGCCAGGGCGAAGTCCTGGATCGCCACGACGGGGCTGCCCTCGTAGTCGGCCAGGTCGAGCAGCGTGGCCAGGAAGGCCCCGCCGGGGGCGTAGCGGTTCGCCTGCTGGCCCCCCGCGTCGGGCAGGGTCAGGTCGTCCGAGCCGGGGGCGAAGCGCGGCGTCTGGGAGCCGTCGCTGGGCGGCACGACCGCCAGGCTCACGGGGGTGCCCGAGGGCGAGAGCACGACGTCCACGCGGTTGGGGCCCTGGCCGAAGACGACCGAGTGCGCCATCAGGTGGGAGCCGTCGCCCGACTGCCGCAGGTCGTCCAGGAACGAGTCGCTGGCGTCGGTGAAGTGCAGCAGCGTCGCGGCCGCCGAGCCGTCGCCGGGCCGGCGCAGCACCTCGTAGCGCTGGAGCGGCAGCTGGGCCTGCGTCCCGGTGGGCAGGATGAACGTGGACGGGTTCACGTAGTTCGTGAAGAACACCTGGGCGCCCCCCGCGGCGGCCAGCCATCCGAACAGGGGGCTCGAGCCCTGCAGGAACACGCCGGCGGGCACGTCGCTGGTGGCCAGCAGCACGGGGGCGCCCTGCCCGTCCACGCGGACCGTGTGGAGCAGGGGGGCCTCGGTCACGGGGTCGCTGCTGGAGAAGAGGATGCGCTCGCCGTCGGGGGAAGGCACCCACAGCTGCGGGTCGAGCCCGCCGGTGGGCACCTGCACGACCGACGCGGGGAGCGTGACGTCGAGCACGTGCAGCGTGCTGACGGCGGGCGCGGCCGTGCCGCGGGCCCCGTCGGGCTTGACCACGCGCGCCGGAGCGGCCTGCACGCCCAGGTGGTCCCGCCGGAACGGGCGCCCGGGGCAGGACCTCAGGCCGATGGCCAGGTGGCCGAGGTGGCTGTAGGCGGGATCCTCGAACCAGTTCTCGACCGTGTTCTGCACCACGGGCGGCTGGGGCCGGGGGCGCATGACGCCGTTGAAGTCGTCCCACTCGAGCAGCACCAGGTCGGCCTCGGTGGCGCCGGCCGGCAGCTGGGTGTCGTCGTAGCCCATGCGCAGCACGCCGTTCACGAGCAGCGCGCGGCCCACGGGCCCGCAGCAGTAGATCGGGCCGTAGTAGTCGTAGGTGCAGGGGTCCGCCGCGGGCGCCTCGATGGGCAGGGGCTGCGCTTGCGGCAGCAGGGAGACGCCCGTGGGCTGATCGAGCGCCCCGGGCGGGATGGTCACCTTGGCCGGGCCCGCGGTGAGCGTGCCCCCCTCGGGGCCGATGGCCACGAAGGCGAAGGTCGAGGTGTTCGTGCTGCCGCCCCCGCCGCAGGCTCCGAGCAGGGCCAGGAGGCCCAGGACGAGCGCCGGAGCGCGGAACCGGGCGACGGGAGCGCGGGTCAGCATGCGGGGAGGCCTCCTGCCGGAACCCGTGATGCTACCCCCACCTGCGAACGGCTCCCCGGTGGCGCAGCAGCGCCGCAAGCCCTTGGCCGGCCCGCACCTACGCCGGCGAGCCGCCCCCGCTCCCGGGGTCGTGGGAGGCGTCGGCCACGGGCCCCGCGCGCAGCGCGGCCAGGTGGGCCAGGGCGGCCGACACGTGCCGGAAGCACTCCACGGCCCCCTCGGGCCGCCCCGGGAGGTTGAGCACGACCGCCGTGCCGAGCACGCCGCCCAGGGCCCGGCTGCCCAGGGCCTTCACGTTCGTGGCGGCGCTGCGCCGGCGCATCTCCTCGCCCAGCCCCGGCACCTCGAGCTCGAGCACGTCGCGCGTGGCCTCGGGGGTCACGTCGCGCGGGGCCACGCCCGTGCCCCCGGTGGTCAGCACGACCGGGAAGCGCCGCGCGCCGTCCCGCAGCGCCTCCGCGATCTGCGCCCGCTCGTCGGGCACGACGACCACCTCGTCGAGCCGGAACCCCGCCGCCAGCAGCTCGGGCCGCAGGCGCTCGGCCGTGCCGTCGGGGCGTCGGCCCGCCGCGGCGCGGTCGCTGACCACGACGAGCAGCGTGCTCAGCGGCGACCCCGTGGAGCGGGCGGGCACCTCAGGCGGTCCCCGGGGCCGGCGCGCGCCCCTCGCGCGTGCAGCCGTGCCGGGCCAGCACGGCCTCGACGTGCTCGAGCTCGCGTGCGAGCGCCTCCACGAGGTCGTCGCCGGAGCCGGCGCGGCGCTCGGCCTCGGGCAGCGCGTCCCAGGTGTAGGTCTCGACCTCGAGGTGCGTGGTCAGGCCGCCCGCGGCCACGCGGGCCAGGGCGCGGTCGAGGTCGGGCTGGGTGGTGAGCAGCGGGGGGACGGCCTCGCGGCGGAAGACCGGCACGTGGAAGTGGGTGCGCCAGGGGCCGCTGAGGGTCCAGGGCGCCTCGGAGGCGGCCAGCGCCTCGCCCAGGTCGGTGGTCACGTGGACGCGGCCGCGCGCGTCGCGGCAGGCGGTCTGGTGCAGCCAGGTGGGCTCGGCGAAGGCGCGCAGCGCGGCCCGGGCCTGGGGATCGGTGCCGTCGGGGGCTTCCAGCGCGGCGGAGGCCTGCACCTTGACGACGGGGATGCCGGCGGCGTGCAGCGCGTCCAGGCCCGCGACGACGTCCTCGAACAGCACCGCCTGGTGGCAGACGTCGTAGCACACGCCCAGGTGGTGGAGCGCGCCCACGTCGCGGCCGAAGGCCTCGCGCAGCGGCCCCGCGAAGAACGAGCGCGTCTCGGCGACCGACTCGAGCGTCGCGCGGGGCTCGGGCTCCAGGCCCAGCAGCACGCGCGTCCCCAGGCGGTGCTCGAGCTCGCGCAGCCGCCGCGCGGTCCGGACGAGCCGGTAGGCGCAGCCGCGGGCCACCTCGTCGGGCTCCTCGCCCCAGCCGCGCCACGACCCCGGGGCCGTGGAGAGCGAGACGCGCTCGCCGGGCCCGCGCAGCACGGCCAGCACCTCGGCCATGGCGAGGGTGGCGTCCTCGCGCTCGGCCTCGCGCCAGGAGGGGCGGTAGACCGCGTCCTTGACGCCCGGCCCGTGGAAGCGGCCGAGCACGAAGCCGTTGCCGGTGAAGGGGACCAGGCCGTGGTCGCGCAGGTGGTCGCGCAGCCGCAGGAGGCGGCGCTCGTCGTCGAGCAGGGCGCGGGCCCCGTCGGCGTCGAGCCGGAGCGCCAGGCCCATGGGACCCTCGAGCTTCAGGCGCCGCTTGAGGGGCAGGACGGTGCCGGCCAGGGCCCGTTCGATGGCCTCGGCGTCGCCGCCCGGGTGCACGTTCATCCCGTAGGCCAGCCAGAGGTGCTGCCCATCGGCCGCTCGCAAGCGCATCGTGGGAGCATACGTGAGGCCGGCCTCCGAGCTCGCATGTTGCGTGAAGCGCGCGCCGCCGGGGGATCGACTCGGCCACGGAGGAGGCGCTGAGGGCAGGTGGGATGCACCTCCCGGCGTACGGCCCGTC
>CAZPOZ010000342.1:0-4141 GCA_964588235.1 uncultured Planctomycetales bacterium | reverse complement strand
AACACGGGGGGCACCGGCACGCCGTAGAGGCCGCCGACGAGCTCGGGGCCCTCCCAGACCTCGAAGGAGCGCGCGGCACCCTCGCGCGCCAGCCCGACGTAGGCGTCGATCATCTCCGGATGGAGCCAGGTGCCCTCGGGCCGGCGCCCGGCGCACGCGCGCACCACCGCCTCGAAGGCCTCGTCGCGGCTGAGGCGCCACGGGGCCCGTCCGAGGGTGCGCGCCAGGCGCCGGGGCACGTGCAGCGCGTGGAGCGGCAGCACCGCCCGGGGGTCGGGGCACCACCAGAGCACGGGCCCGCCCCGCTCGTACCAGGGGAACACGCCGTGCCGGTAGGCGTGACGCAGCAGCGCGGGGCTCAGCCGGCCTCCCGCGGCCACGACGTTCTCGCCTTCCACCAGTGCGAGCCCGCGGAACGGGCCGCGCTCGCCGCGCCGGACAGGCAGACGGGTGTGCGCGCTGTCAGGCATCCACCGACCTTACAGCCGCTGCACGTGCTGCGGCGCGCGCTGCGCGGAAGCAGGGTCCGCTCCGCGCCCTTGCAGGGGGCGCGGGTTCCTTCTACCCTTCCACGCTTGCTCCCCGGCGCGGCCCGCTCCTCGGCGGGCAGGGATCCGCCGGGGGGCCGGCACCGGCCTGCGGCCGGGGCCGCGGCAGGCGTAGGCCGACGGACGTCGGCACGGTGGAGGGCTGGCATGCGCGCATTCGTCAACGGGAGCGTTGCAACCCGGGTTGCGGCCTGGGCGGCGCTGAGCCTCGGTCTTTCGGCGACCGCGTGCAGCGGCGCCCCGGGCCGCCTGAGCTCGCAGGAGGCCCCGGGCGCCCCGGTCTACGGCAACGGCTCGTCGATCACCGCGGCCGGCGGCTCCGGTTGGACGACGCCGCCGGCCGGCGGCTCGGTCCAGCCCGCGCCCGTCCCCGTCACCTCGACCTGGTCTGCGCTGCCGGCGGCCCCGCCGCCCGCGCCCGCCGCGCCGATCGTGAACGCCACGCCCTACGCCGCGGCGCCCTGCGCCCCCCCGGCGGCCCCCGCTCCCGTGGCGGCCCCCGCCCCGGCCCGCTCCTGGTCGGGCTGCAAGCTGCCCTGCGCGGACGGGCTCTCGATGTGGCACGTGCGGGGCGTGATCGGCGAGGCCTTCTCGTTCGGCGACGACTCGATCGACAACTGCCTGTACTGGGGCGCCGACGTGGGGCGCACCTTCTGCGGTTGTTGGGGCCTGGACCTCTTCTACCGCTACCACAGCGGCCAGCTGGACCGCGAGCGCCAGGGGGACCCCACGAAGGACGGCGGCGGCTGGCACCACGTCGGCGCCAAGGTGACCTTCGAGGGGCAGCTCGGGACGAGCCGCTTCTACTGGTGGGCCGGCGCGGGCCCCGAGTACTTCTGGACCGAGGACTACCTGACGAACGACGAAGGGTTCGGGGTCTTCGCCGAGGCGGGCCTGGGGTACCTGATCAACCAGACCTTCCGCGTGCGGCTGGGCGTGAACGCCCACGGCATGGACACCGACGTCACGCGCAAGCTGCCCGCCGACGACGGCCAGAGCCGTTGGCTCTGGGTGCTGGCGCCCGTCATCGAGCTGGAGATCGACTTCTAGGCGGGCGCCGCGTCGCGCCGGTTGAACGCGCGATGCGGTCCATCGACGACGGACCTCGCCGCTCCACGGGGTCCTGCCGCCAACTCAACGGATCTAACTCGAGCAAATAGAACGACTTACGACGCATGATCGCCCGCCCGCGACCCCCGGGTCGCCCGCTGGCCTGGGATGTGCCAGAGGAGGCTCGTCCCGAACGCTCGAGCGAGCCCCCTCGAACGAGTCCCCACGAATCCAGACAAGTCGGTCACCGAACGTGCCCCCGGACGGGGGCCCCGGACGGAGGATGGTGATGAAGTCCCTGCGAACCCTGCTGCTCTCGCTCCCCCTGCTCGGCCTGGTCGGCTGCGGCTGCACGGAGGACGATGGCTTCCTCACCGGGCCGCGCTCGCCCGATCGGACCCTGGAGCCCTTCCAGATCCGTGGCGTGGTCGACCCCATCCCCGTGCGCACGGTGCAGGGCCCCAAGCGCATCGACATCTTCTTCCTGATGGACGACTCGGGCATCCAGGCCATCGCCGCCCAGCGCGGCATGGTCTACGGGCAGTTCCCGCTCGAGACGCCCGACCAGACGACGCGCAAGCGGCAGGCGACCGCGATCGAGATCTTCCGCGACCTGGTGACGAAGATCAAGGCGGACCTGCTCGCGGCCTACCCGCTGGAGACCTTCGACCTCGCCTTCGGCGTGGGCCGCTTCGAGGACTTCGGCGGCTCGTTCCGTCCCGGCGACGCGCAGGCCCGCCCCTTCCTGCTCAACCAGCCGATCTTCCGCCAGGACCGCGACACCTTCGCCACGCGCCTGGACACGGCCTTCCCGCGCATCGCGCCGGGCAACGGCAACGACCCCACGGCCGCCAACGACCCCCAGTCGGCCATCGAGGCCCTGTTCCAGGTCGGCAGCGGGGCCGGCTTCGACGGCGACGGCGGCGGCAAGGACGGCAGCGGCGTCTTCGGCTCCAGCACGGCGCAGGACAGCCCGGGCACGAGCGGCGACGTGCCGCAGGCCGCCTTCCTGGCCGACGGCTCCGACGACGACGGGCAGCCGGCCTTCCGCACGCCGGGCGGCCTGCTCGCCTCGGGCAACCTGGGCGGCGTGGGCTGGCGTCCCAACGCCCTGCGCTACGTCTTCACCACCAGCGACATCGCCACCGTCTCGCCCTTCCCGGCGGGGCAGGCCGTGCCGGCCAACGTGACCAGCACCGACGGCGCGCTGAACTACCCCCGCGACCCGAAGGTGATCCCCTCCCAGGCCTTCGCCTCCATCGCCGGCACGCCGGCCCAGCAGGCCACGGGACGCTTCGGCGCGCTGCCCGCGCCGGTGGCCCCCAGCAACGCGGCCACGGTGCAGCAGGCGATCGACGCGCTCAACGCGCTGGACATCGAGGTGCTCTCGCTGGGCACCGGCCGCACGGTGATCAACCCCTTCAAGCCCAACCTGCCGGGCGCCGTCGCGCCGGCGATCCAGGCCGTGCCCAACCCCTCGACCCCCGACTTCGGGCCCTTCACCTGGATGAGCGCGGTGGCCCTGCTGACGGGCGCCGAGCGTCCGTGGCCGCCGGCCAACCCCACCGACGTGCTGCCCTTGGTCTACAACCTGCAGACCGTGGCGCCGCTCGGGCAGCCGATCACGCCCGACGTCCGCGAGGACCTCGTCTACCGCGTCGGCCAGGCCCTGAGCACGCTGCCCACCGGAGGCACCGCCGCCACGCCGGACGCGGTCTTCGAGATCACGCCCACGATCAGCACGGGCCCCGGCTCGCCGCTGCTCGCCGACCTGACGGTCACGCCGCTGGACACCGACGGCGCGGGCACCGACATCCAGGTCGTCGGCAACAAGATCCGCGTGACGGTGAAGCGCTACGTGTCCACCGACCCCGTGCCGCACGCGCCCCGTGAGTTCGCCTTCCTCGTCGGCGTGGCCTTGGCCGACCCGACGAACCTCGGGCCGCTGTCCGACACGCTGCCCTTCAGCTTCGCGCTGACGGCCGTGACGGCGCCCAACGCGGGCGACGCCAGCGACCCGGCGGCCAGCCCCCGCTCGGGGCGCGCCTTCTACAGCGCCCCGGCCGTCGATCCCGAGAACGTGGTCGTGACGGGCAGCGCGGTGTTGACGACGCCCACCCAGGGCTGCGTCGTCGTGGCCGATCAGACCGGCGGCAACCGCACGGCCAGCGCGGCCTGCTCCGCCCCCTGACCGACCCGCCCCCCTGAACGGGCCGCGTCTCCCCTCGGGAGGCGCGGCCCGTTCTCGTTCCCGGGCGCCGCGGCCTGGGCGCTCGAGAGCGCACGGGGGTGGCCCCCTCCGGGGACCCCGTGGAGCGGGCCCGCGGGACACAAGGTCGCAACACCTTGCAGCACAGGTGGTTGCAGCGACCGCGAACGGATCGATCATGGGCATGGCGCCTGCACGACCTCGGCCGGCCCCTGGAGCCCCCCCCCCATGACCCGCTCCTCCCGTTCCCCCGCTCGGCGACGGCACCCGCTGCTGGCCGCCCTCCTGCTGCTGCCGCTCTCCGCCTGCGGGGGCAGCTCCGGGGGCGGCGGGG
>CAZPOZ010000341.1:0-4161 GCA_964588235.1 uncultured Planctomycetales bacterium | reverse complement strand
CCACGGGGCCGCGGACGCCGACGTCGGCCCGGGCCGAGCCGGTGGCGCGCCGCCCGGCCGCCACCGCCACGACGCGCACCCGGCCCTCGAAGGCCGGCAGCGGCACCTCGATCCGGGCCTCGCCCTCCAGGCGCAGCACCGGCGAGCACCAGCCGAGGGTCTCCACCGTGCGCCGGGCCGTGGGGTCCAGCCGCGCGGCCAGCACCGCGTCGCCCTCGGCGTCGCCTCCCGGCTCGCCGGGCTCGGCCGCGTAGCGGGCCCCGTCCGCGAGCCGCGCGTAGGCGTCCAGGGCCCGCGTGACGAGCCGCCGAGGCGCCGCGAACCACCCCGCCGGGTCGGGCGACGGGTGCGAGGTGAGCCGCAGCAGGCCCTCGTCCACGACGTGCAGCCGGACGTCGCAGGCCACCGGCGAGGCTAGGCGCACGGCGAAGGGCTGCTCGGGCAGCACCGTGCCCGGCGCCTCCAGGGTCAGCGGGAGCGTGCGCCGGGGGTCGGCCACGGGCACGCAGACGGCCCCCATCACGCGCACGCCGGCCGGCCCGCTCCCGCGCTGGCCGCGCACGAGCGTGAGGGCCACGTGCACGTTGGGCGCGGCGGTGGCCGGCACGCTCGCCTGGATCACCTGCGGCCCCGGGCGCAGGTCCAGGCGCTCGGCCTCGAACACGCCCGGGCCCTCCACCGTCAGCAGCGCCGGGCCGCCGAAGGGCGCCTCCACCGAGAGGCTGGCCGAGCCGCCGCCCTCGACGGGGCCGCCCAGCAGCCTCAGCGGCAGGCGCGGCGAGCCGTCGTCGCGCGCGTCGGCGTGGAACCGCCCCCCCCAGCGCGCGAAGCCCACCACCACGGACTCGGCTCCGGGAGCCTCCACGCGCAGGCGGAAGCGTCCCTCGCCCGGCTCGGCGAAGCGCGCGAGCCCGGCGCCCTCCACGAGCTCGACCTCGACCCGTTCGAGCTCCTCCAGGCTGCGCTCGGAGCGCCAGCGGGAGCGCCCGCCCCGCACGACGTAGCCGCCGCGCTCACGCACGCGCTCGAGCACGGCCGTGGCCCGCGAGAGGTCCGCGCCCCGGGCCCGCACGCGGAAGGCGGTCGCGCCCTCCACCGGGAGGGCCACGCCCAGGGCCGTGGGAGCGCCGGGCAGGGCGAGCTCGAGGCGGGCCCGGGACGCGCGGCCCGAGACGTCGAGCACCTCGAGGGACAGCGTGAGGTCGAGCGCGCGGGGCGTCGGGCCGGCCGGGGGCAGCGTGGCCTCCACCCGTCCCGCCCCCTGCTCGTCGAGCACGACCTCGCCGAGCTCCTGCTCGAGCAGCCGCGGGGGGGCCTCGGCGTCGCCCCAGCAGAAGCCCTCCTCCTGCCTCGCCGGGCGCGGCCGGGCGTCCCACGACAGGCGCGCCGTGCGGCCGGCGGCGGGATCGCCCCCCAGCAGGCGCGCGGCCACGGGCACGGTCACGCGCCCCCCGGGGGTCAGGGCGCCCAGCGGCGTGCCGATCTCGGCCTCCAGCCGGTCGGGGAGCAGGGCCTCCACGCGGAAGGCGCCCGCCCCCAGCCGCGCGCCCCCGTCGTGGGAGCGCACCTCGATCCGGTAGGCGCCCGTGGGCGCGTCGAGGGGGAAGGGCAGGTCCAGCGTGAGGAGCCCCGTCTCCCCGGCCCGCCGCTCCCAGCGCTGGCGTTCCCGCCCGTCGGGCCCCAGCAGGCCCAGGCGCACGGGCAGCGCGGGCGGCGGAGCCTCGCCCGAGGGGGCCCGCACGATCACGTCGGCGTGCAGGGTGTCGCCCGGGCGCACGACCCCGCGGTCGGGCAGCACCAGCGCCTCCAGGCCCGCGGCCGGCTCGCGGCCCTCCACGTCGCGGGCCGCGTGCGCCACGGCGTGCTCCTCGAGGTCCACGTAGGCGCTCTCGCGGCCCAGCACGGCCGCGACGACGCGCGGCTCATGGCCCAGGGGCCCGCGCAGCAGGCACAGGCCGTCGGCGTCGGTCGTGCCGGAGGCCGCGAGCTGGTTCGAGGCGCTCAGGGCGGCGATCTCCACGTCGGGCACGGGCTCGCCCGTGGAGATGCGCGTGACCCAGACCACCAGCCCCTCGGGCCGGAGCCGGGCCACGGGTGCCAGGTCGGTCAGCTGCAGCACGCGCGCGTCGCCGTCCCAGGGGCGCTCGGGGTCGCGCACGGAGAGGTGCCAGAGGCCCACGGGGCGCTCGCCCAGCAGCGCGCCCAGGTCCAGGCGCTGGCGGAAGGGACGGTCGGGCCGGGCGTCGATCGGCAGCCGCCGCACGACCGCGGGCGCCGAGGCTTCCGCGGCCCCGGCCCACCCCAGGGCGAAGGGCACGAGGTTGTTCGGGTAGACGCGCCGCAGGCTCACCTCCACGTCCGAGACGTTGATCCCGGTGAGCTCGAGCTCAGGGGCCGCCGCGGTGGAGAGCGTTCCGCCGGCGGCCGCCAGGCGCAGGTCGGGGCTCGGGCGCGGCAGGCGCACGGCGCGCTCCACGGGGTCGGCCAGGGCGAGGCCGCCGGCCGCCCGGAGCCCGCGCCCCACCTCGACGCGCACGGTGGCGCCCGGCTCGAAGGTGGCGGTCGCCCACAGCTCGGCGTCCTCCGCGTGCAGGGTCAGGTCGGCCGGAGCGGGCCTCACGCGGACCAGGCCGGCCAGGGCCTGGGGCTCGAGCACGTGGGTGAAGGCGAGCGCCACGCGCACGCGGTCGCCGACCTGCTCGGTGGAGACGCCGCTCACGCGCAGGGCGGTGGCCCAGGCGAGGGCGTGGCGCTCCTCGGAAGCCAGGGGCTCTCCGCCGCCCGCGGGGGCCAAGCCCGCCGGCAGCACGAGCACGGCCCCGCCGGCCGGCGCCGGCCCGGCCAGGAGGCCCTGCCAGGACGCCGCCGGACCGCCGTCTCCCCGAGGGGTCCAGCGCACGGGCAGAGAGCGGCCCGCGCCGTCGAGCAGCGCGACGCCGGCCAGCGGGCGGGGCCCGGCCGGGGCGCCGGCCAGCTCGAGGTCGATGCGCGCGGCGCCCTCCGGCTCGATCACCGTGCGCGGGGGCTGCGCGAGGCCGAAGCGGCGCGAGACGAAGCTCAGGTCGTCGGGCACGACGAGCGGCCGGCCGTCGGCCGCCGCCAGCGCGCCCGACAGCCGCACGCGGAAGGTGCGGAACGGCGGCAGGGGCGCGCGGGGCCTGAGCGCGAGGCGCCGCGGGCTGAGCCAGCGCGCCTCGACCGCCTGCGGCGGGTCGAGCGCGACGAGCCCAGGGTCCAGGGGCCGGCCGACCTCGTGGAGCGGGGCCGCGGGAGCGTCGAAGTCGAGCCAGAGCTCGGGCCGGTCGCCCTCGCCCTGGCGGCTGAGCGCGAGCGCGCTCACGCGGCGCGGGGCGGGGTCGCTGGCGCCCCGCAGCGCGTGCGCGACCAGCGAGGCCACCAGGCCCGCGAAGAGGACGAGGGTCAGGGTCGGCGATCGCATCCAGGCCGCACGCATGGCGCCCCTCCGGCGCGGCCCACCCCCACCGGCGAGGGGGGCAGCCGCGAGGCGCGCAGTCTAGGCGCTCCTCAGCCGCTGGGGGTGCTGTCGAGCGAAGACCGCAACGCATGGGGGTCTGGCCCCGCGCGCAGCGCAGTTTGACGCGGGCGGCGGCGGGCGGTCGCGCGCGCGCTGCGGACCGAGAACGCCGCGAGCCCAGAGGCGGGGCCTCCGGGCTCGCAGGGGTGCGGGGAAGGGCCGGAGCCCTCCTCGACACGGGACGCCCCCGACGGGGGCGAGGGGTCTACCCTCAGGTGGCGCAGTCGCCCACGCGCCGCGGAGGCCTGCGGATGATCACGGGCTGCCGCGGCTGGTAGACCGGCGGGGGCACGTAGGCCGGCGGCTGGTAGCGCGGCGCCGGCTGCACGACGGTGGGCTGCGGCGCCGGCAGGGTCCGGGGCGCGGCTGCCGGCGCGGGGACGGACGCGGCCGGCGGGGGGACCCGCGAGGCGACGTTGGGCGGCGGCAGCGCCGCGGGCTGCGGGGGGTAGCGCGGAGCGGGGATCGAGGCGGGCGCGGGGGGCGGCACGGGCCGGCTCACGGAGCCGGCCCCGGCCGGGGCGCCACCGCCGTCGCGCCGGATCGCGCCGGGGGGCGTGCTCGCCGGCGTGCTCGCCGTGGGCGCGGGCGAGCCCGGGGCTCGAAGCCCGGCCGCGGCCGGGGGC
>CAZPOZ010000340.1:0-4169 GCA_964588235.1 uncultured Planctomycetales bacterium | reverse complement strand
CCATCGCCGAGGCGAGGCGACGCCGCCAGGGGCCGTTGGGGCCCGCCCGGACCGCGCGAGCCCGCTCGCTCCTCGAGAGGTCGTGCGAGCACGAGCGGCGCGCGGCTCCCCGGGGGGTCGGGCTACGGCCCCTGCAGGTGGACGCCCTGCTCACGCAGGACCGCGAGCAGCCTGCGCTCGGACGGCTCCTCCGACAGCAGCGCTTCCCGTGGCGAGAGCCGTCGCAGCACGAGCGCCGCCATCCCGGGGACGGCCAGGATGCGGTCCAGGGCCGCCTCGTCGTGCGCGCGGAGCACGACGCCCCGCTCGAGCGTCGCGAAGGAGACCCCCTGCGCCCAGCCGCGCAGCGAGTAGGCCACGTTCTGCGGCACGCCTCCCAGCGAGCGCAGCTCGAGGAAGCGTAGGAATTCCTCGACGTTGCGCCCCCCCATCACGGCCGTCTCCAGCCCCTCGCGGGTGAGCCGGAAGTGGACCACCTCCCCCGACTTCACGCGGGGAGCGAAGCCGTCCAGGCGGTGCACGACGTCGGAGACGTCGCCCTCGGGCAGGACGACGACCTCGAAGTCTGGGTTCACGCGCAGGGGCCGCACGCCGGTGACGACCTCCGGGCTGCTCCCCCCCAGCACGCGGGCGCCCAGGAGGGAGAGACGCCAGGCCACGACGCGCTCGCCCTTCACGGCGGCGTCCACGAGCCCGAAGCGCAGCAGCCGTGGCAGCCAGTGCGACTCGAGCTCGGTCAGCAGGTCGGTGAGCGTCTCGCGGCCCGAGAAGTAGGCCGAGAAGAAGCGGTCCCGGTGCCGCTCGCGGATGCCGCGCTCCTCGAGCGAGGCCAGGTAGCGGTGGCGCGCCGTCGTCACCAGGGAGCGCCCCTGCCACCAGCGCTCGGGCTGGGCCGCCAGCGCCGCGGCCAGGATCGTGCGCAGCTCGTGCTGGTGCAGGCTGCGCCCCGAGGGGCCCGCCTGCTCCAGGGCCAGCCGGTAGAGCTCCTGCACCTTGCGCTCGAGCGGCAGGCGCACGAAGCGCTCGGCCTCCGGGCGCACCTCGAGGAAGCCCTCGTCGTCGGCCGCGACCAGGGCGAGGTGCAGGGCCGCGGCGTGCACCTCGGCCCAGACCTCGCTGGGGCCGTAGACGCAGCACTCGCGGGAGACGAAGCCGTCCTGGATGCGCTTGAGCCCGGCCTTGTAGACCTCGCCGTCGCGCGCGGTCTTGACCGGCACGCGGCGCACGTGCTCCAGGAACCAGCACAGATCCGACATCAGGTCGGGTCCCGGCCGCAGCACCTCGTCACGCTCGAACGGGGCCGCGTCGGTGCGCCCGAGCAGGTCCTCGAGCACCTCGAGGAACACCACGGCCACCTCGTCGTCCAGCGCGATGCCGTACTCCCCGAGCGAGAGGCGCGCCAGGGTGCCCACGCCCGCGCCCTCGAGGGCGGGCGCCAGGGCACGGCGGTTCCAGCGCAGCTCGAGCAGCTCGGCGCGTGCGCTCCACTGCGCGCGCTCCACGAGGCCGCCGTGGCGCTCGAGCGCGTGGCGCACGAGGGCGCCCGGCCCGGGGGCGAGGCGCTCGAGCAGCGCCGGGGCCCCCGCCGCCAGCAGCGTGGCGGCGTCGCCGGGATCGGGCTCCTTGGGCAGGGCGGGGAAGGCGGCGCGCAGCGGGGACCGTTCCGAGGCCGGGATCGCCCGGAGGTGGCCACGCAGGGTGAGCACGCCGCCCACGGTGCGCGTCTCCTCGCGGAAGAGCGCGGTCAGGGTCTCCGCCAGCTCGTGCGGCACGGCGTAGCGCACGCGTTGCGCGGCCTGGGCGCCGTTGCCGGCGATCTCGGCCAGGAACCCGCGCCGCCAGAGCGCCTTGAGGCCGGCCTCGGCCTCGTGGTACTCCAGGCGCACGGCCTCCTCCCCCGGGAGCCGGCGGAAGAGGCCCGGCAGGTCGCTCACGTGCTGCTCGCGCCTGAGCAGCAGCAGCAGCACGTCCAGCACCTTGCGCGTGAGCGTCTTGACCCGCCGGTAGACGATGCCCTCGTCGGCCATCAGCCGCTCCAGGCGCACGAGCAGCTCGCGCGCCGGCAGGTCGGGCGGCTCCTCCTGGGCCCAGAAGGCCAGGACGTCGCGCAGGTCGGTGAGGCGCAGGGCCTCCAGGTGCCGCTCGAGGTCGATCCCGGCCCCCCGGCGCCGCCGCCCGGCGCCGGCGCCCGGCGCCGCCTCCGGCTCGGCTCCCTCGGGCCCGCTCACGCGCACGCTCCGCCGAGCACGTCGCGGGCCCCGAGGATCTCGTAGGCGTAGCCCTGCTCGGTGAGGAACAGCTGCCGGTGCTGGCCGAAGTCCTGCTCGACGGTCTCGTCGCTGACGACCGTGTAGAACAGCGCCCGGCGGCCGTCGCTCTTCGGGCGCAGCACGCGCCCCAGCCGCTGGGCCTCCTCCTGGCGGGAGCCGAAGGTGCCCGAGAGCTGGATGATCACGCTCGCGTCGGGCAGGTCCACGGCGAAGTTGCCGACCTTGCTCACGATCAGGAGGCCGAGCTCCCCCGCCCGGAAGCGACCGTAGAGGGCCACCCGCTCCGGCTTGGGGGTCCGCCCGTTGATCAGCGGCGCGCCCGTGCGCCGCGCCACGGCGTCGAGCTGGTCCAGGTACTGCCCGATCACCAGCACCTGCTCGCCGGCGTGACGCCGGAGCAGCGCGTCGAGCACCTCGAGCTTGGCCGCGTTCTCGGCCGCCAACCGGAACTGGGAGCGCTGGTCGGAGAGCGCGTAGCGCTTGCGCAGCTCGACCGGCAGCGGCACGCGGATCTCGCGGCACAGGGCCTCGGCGATCCAGCCGGAGCGCTCCAGCACCTTCCAGGGCACGTCGAGCCGCTTGGGCCCGATCAGGGTGAAGACCTCGTCCTCGGCACCGTCCTCGCGCACCAGGGTCGCGGTCAGGCCCAGGCGGCGCGTGGCCTGGATGTCGGCGGTCACCCGGAAGACGGGCGCGGGCAGCATGTGCACCTCGTCGTAGATCACCAGGCCCCAGTCGTTCTGGCGGAACAGCTCGAAGTGCGGGAAGGGGTCGGTCTTGCGGCGCCTCCAGGTCAGGATCTGGTAGGTCGTGATCGTCACCGGGCGGACCTGCTTGGCCAGGCCGGTGTACTCGCCCACCTGCTCCTCGGTGAGCAGGGTCTTCGTGAGCAGCTCGCGGCGCCACTGGGTGACGGCGGTGTGGTTCGTGGTCAGGATCAGCGTCTTGCGCCCCACCCGCGCCATGGCCCCCAGGCCCACCACGGTCTTGCCCGCCCCGCAGGGGAGCACGATCACCCCGCTGCCGCCCGCCGCGGAGCCGTCGCGGTGGAACGCCTCCACGGCCTCGAACTGGTAGTCGCGCAGCTGGAAGGGTCGGCCGTCGGGCAGGGCCTGACGCAGGCCGACGAGGAGGGGCCCGCCGTCCACGTAGCCGGCGAGGTCCTCCACCGGCCACCCCAGGCGGATGAGGGCGCGCTTGACCTCGCCCCGGTCCGCGGCGGCGACGGGCAGGCCGCCGTCGGCCGGCGGCCCCACGAGCGCGCGGGTGAGCGGGCTGGCGGCGACCTGCTCGAGCAGGACGGGGTCGGAGGAGACCAGCAGCAGGCCCTGCGGCTCCCGCGGGAGCAGGCGCAGCCGGCCGTAGCGGCCGTGCAGGTCGAGCAGATCCCGCCGCACGTTGGCGGGCACGTCGAAGCGGCTGAAGCGCTCGAGGGCCTCGACCATGGCCGGGGCCGCCACCCCGGCGGCTGCCGCGTTCCACACGGACAGGGGCGTGATCCGGTAGGTGTGGACGTGCTCCGGGCTCTTGACCAGCTCGCAGAACGGCGCGATCGCGTCGCGGCAGGGGGTGGAGAGGGCCCCCCCCGTCTCGAGCAGCAGCGAGCGGTCGCTCTGGACGATCAGCGGCAGGTCGGCTCGGTAGGCCACGGCCCTCCGGGGGCCCCGGCGCCCGCCCCAGGGGGGCGGGCGGCGTTCGGGCGCCGATCGGGGACGAAAGGGGCCGAGCGTAGACCCCCCGGGGGTGGGGTCAAGAACGTCCCCTTGCGGGTGGTGTCCTGAGTTGGCTCCCCTGCGCGCGAGCGGCGCGCGGGGCCGGGGGCGCTCAGGCCCGCATCGGCTCGCTGCGTAGGCCGGCGCGTGCCAGCGCCGCCGCAAGCGGCGGCGGGGGCGGCCTCGC
>CAZPOZ010000339.1:0-4173 GCA_964588235.1 uncultured Planctomycetales bacterium | reverse complement strand
CGGTGGACAAGACCACCGAGGCGTTCCGCCTGCTGCAGCAGAACGGCATCAACCCCATGCCGATGATGATGCACCACGACACGCAGCCGCTGCTCACCCCGGGGCGGCCCTACGGGCTGCTCAACCAGGCGCGCGCGCTGCGCCGGGCGGGCGCGATCTCGTTCCAGTGCCTGATGCTCACCCCCGCCACGGGCAGCAAGCTCTACGTGGACTCGTTCACCAGCGGGCTGGCGCTCACGGCCGCCGGCGGCCGGCCGGTGGAAGACCGCATGCGGGACGGCTCCTACGTGATCGCCTCGCGCGCCGAGCGTCCCTGGCAGAAGCAGCGCAACCTGCTCTGGGCCTACCTCTACTTCTACAACCCGCTGCGTTTCGTCTGGGCGCTGGTGGCCCCGAAGAGCCGGCGCACCTGGCTGGCCGACGCGGCGCTGCAGGTGATCGGCTTCCTCGGCCTGCTGCAGTCGGTGCGCCGCACGGCGTGGTGGGCGTCGCGACTGAGGCGCGGGCCCCTCGTGCGCACGAGCCGGGCGCCCGTGGGCCGGCTGCCGCTGCGCTCCGCGGCCGGAGGCCCGGCCGCGCACGCCCTGCCGGGCCAGGCCCGCCCGCAGCGCCCGCGCGCGGTGGAGCACGTAGGCGCTTCGTAGGCGGACGACCCGCGACGCCACCCGGCGGGCCGGGCGTCGGCGCTCAGCGCACGCCCAGCGCGCGATGCACCTGCGGGATCACGCGCACGTCGGGATGCGCCGCGCCCGCGGCCGCGTGCAGACGGAACAGCAGCGAGACCGCGGGGGCCGCGGGCCCCCCGGGGAGGGGCGTGGCCGGCTGGAGCACCAGCGGCGCCGACGGCAGGTGCTCGGCCGCGAACGCGGCCGCCGCGCGCACCTCCTCCTCGGGCGTCGTGGCCCCCACCACGGCCTTGACCGCCAGCGCCTTGCCGGCGCGCTCGAGCAGGCGGTACGTCTCGGCGTGCGCCGCCCAGGGCGTGGGCGCGCCCGTGGCGCTCTCGAGCTTCAGGTCGGGCGTGACCTCGTCCACGACCTCCAGCACGTGCGCCACGGCCCCCGGGCGGTGGCCCCCCGTCTCCACGTGGACGCGCAGCCCGAGGCCCCGCGCCGCCACGGCCAGCGCGTGGACCGCGTGCGGGTGCAGCAGGGGCTCGCCCCCGGTGACCGAGAGCGCGGCGTGCAGCCCGGGCGGGTCGTCGAGCCGGCGCACGGCCTCGATCAGCGCCGTGAGCGACAGCGGGTTGGCCGGTCGCTCCTCGGCCCCGCCGCCCGGGTTCCGCTGCACGCGCGCGGCCGGGGGCGTGGGGAACGACTCCGGGGTGTCGCAGAAGGCGCAGCGCAGGTCGCAGCCCGAGAGCCGCACGAAGATCTGCCGCTCCCCCACCCGCGGCCCCACCCCCTGGAACGAGGAGAACCCCTCCAGCACCGGCACGGTGCTGCGTCCCGCCGGCGGGCCCGATCCAGCGCCCGCTCCCTGGAGTGCCTTCATGGCGCGGGCACGCGGTCCACCTCGTCGAAGCCGGCCTGCTCGGCGGTGAGCGCAGGCTCGGTCCGCGGGGGCTCCGCCAGGGCGCCGACGGGCAGCCGCTCGACCGCGCGCCGCACGAGCAGGTAGACGGCGGCCCGCGCGGCGGCCACGCGGCTCACGAGGTCGGCGGCCCAGGCGAGGGCCAGCGCCGAGGCCACCAGCAGCACGGCCAGGCCCGCGACGAGGTCGGCCGGGCCCACCCCCAGGCGCGCGGCGTCGGGCGGGGGCCCGAACGCGGCCAGCACGGCCGCGAGGCGCTGCCAGCGTGCGGGACCGAGCGCAGACTCGAGCACGAGCGCGCCCAGCAGCGCGGCGCCCCCGAACCACAGGAGGCGCCAGCCGGCCCCGAGCAGCACGCCCAGCCCGAAGAGCAGCCGGAGCCCCAGGAGGCGCGGCATCCCGGCCAGCGCGTACGTGTAGGGCCGGCTGAGGGCGTCGAACAGGTCGGAGCCGTCGGCGGCGACGGCCGACCGCGCCAGGAAGCCGCAGGCCAGCGTCACGCTGGCCCCGACCACGGCGAGGAAGGCGACGACGCCGACGAGCACGACGGCCAGCGGCTCGCCCACCAGGCCCAGGACGCCCGGCAGCCGGGCGAGGGACCCCGCGGCCACCGCCAGGGAGAGCGGCGCGACGAAGGCCAGCAGCTGGAGCGGCGGCGTGCCGAGCAGCGCGGGCAGGTGACGTCGCGCGTAGGCCAGGGCGGCGCGGCCGGCCTCGGGCCCGGCGCCCGACAGGCTCACGACCGAGCGGCGGGCGAGCGCCCCGCCGAACCAGCCCCACACCTGGCTGAGCAGCAGGGCCTGCACCAGCAGGTAGAGCAGCACGGCGCCGTCGCGGTCGGCCCGCCAGGCCTCCCGCAGCGGCTCCAGCACGTAGCCCGCGGGGCGGGTGAGCGGCTGCGCGCGCGCGTCCAGGGTGAGGGCGCCCACGACGAAGGAGCCCACCAGCAGCGCGGGCGCGCTCCACACCAGGCCGCCCAGCGCCAGGAGGCGGTTGCGTGGGTCGGTGGCCGTGCGGCCCGCCGCATGCCACAGCCCGCCGAGCGTGGGAGGAGCGGCGTTCATCGCGTTGAGCGTACCCCGCGGACGCAGCCTGCGCCGAGGGGCGTCACGCGGGCGGAGCGGACCCCGGCGCCCCGTCGTCGGCCCGCTCCACGGGGTCGTGCCCGACCGGGTCGCCCGGGATGCGGACCTCGCCCTTGAGCCAGCGGCCCAGGTCGATCAGCTGGCAGCGCGGCGAGCAGAACGGCCGCGCCGGGCCCTGGGGGTCGGCGGCGCGGCCGCACAGCGGGCACGGAGCGTGGCCGGAGGGCGGCACGGCCCCTGCGCTCACCGCGAGGAGCCGCCCTTCCCGGTCCGGCCCGTCGAGCCCTTCGCGGGCGCCGCGGCCCCGGAGCCGGCGGAGGAGCCCCCCGGGGCCGCGGAGGACGCAGCGGAGCCGGCGGGCTTCGGTGAGGACGCGCCCGCCCCGTCCTTGCCGGAGCCGGAGGTGGCGCCGGCGCCGGCCCCTGCGGCGGGGTTGGCCGGCGGCGAGCCGGCCGCCGGGGCGCCTTCCGCCCCCGAGGCGCCGGCGGGGGCCGGCTTGCGGTAGTCGGTGATGTAGAAGCCGGTGCCCTTGAAGATCAGGCCCGCGCCGGCGCCCACCTGCCGTTCCAGGGCACGCTTGCCGCAGGCCGGGCAGGTGCGCAGCTTCTTCGCGCTCATCTCCTGGAACTGCTCGAACGCGTGGCCGCAGGCCTGGCAGACGTAGTCGTAGGTGGGCATCTCAGGGGCTCCCGGCCGGGGCCGACGGCGCCGCGCCCGCGGCCGGCGGGGCCGAAGGCGCGCGCGCCACGGTGACCTGCGCCGGGCGCACGACCCGTCCGTGGAGCCGGAAGCCGGGCCGCACGACCTCGGCCACCTGGCCCGGGGGCAGGTCGGCGCGCTCCACGACGAGCAGCGCCTCGTGCGCGAGCGGGTCGAAGGGCTGCCCGCGCGGGCGGAGGATCTCGACGCCGTAGCGCCCGAGCACGTCCTCGAGCTGGCGCCCGACGAGCTCGACCCCGGCGCGCAGCGCGGCGAGGTCCGGGGCCGCGCCCGGGGCGCCGGCGCCGGGAGCGGCAGCGGCGGCCCCCAGCGCGCCCTCGAGCCCCTCGGCGAGCGGCACCAGGTCCTTCACGAGGCCGTCGATGGCGTAGCGCCGGTCCTGCTCGGCCTGGCGCGCGATCCGGCGCGACTCGTTGACGAACTCGGCCTGGGCGCGCTTGAGCCGGTCCTCCAGGGCGTCGGCCTCGGCCGCGCGCGCGCGCAGGCGCGCGAGCTCGTCCGCCGCAGGCGGCGCGGGCTCCGGCGCGGGGGCGCCCGCGCCGTCGGGCGGGCGCTCCCCGGGCGCGTCGGGGGCCTCGGGGACGTGGTGCTCGGGGAGGGGGTCGTCGGGTGCGGTCATGGGGTCACGCGGGTCGGCTGCGCTCGTGGCGCTTCACCTCGTCCTCGAACCGGCGTCGGGCCGGACCGATCTCCTGGGCCTCGGCCTCGCGCAGGGCCTCCAGCGCCTTGCGCAGGGCCTTGCCGGGGCTCTTCGGCACGTCGTAGCGCACGCGCACGTAGAGGCTGCCCGTGCCGCTGCCCTGGAAGCGCGGCAGGCCGCCGCCGCGCACGCGCA
>CAZPOZ010000338.1:0-4174 GCA_964588235.1 uncultured Planctomycetales bacterium | reverse complement strand
GGGCCGTCCACGCGCGGCCCGTCGGCGGCGCCGCCCGCGCCCCCGTCGGCCCGGGCGTCGGCCGCCGGGCCCAGCACGCTGCCGGCGGCCGCCGCCAGGCCGGCGCCCCGGAGCAGACCCCGGCGCGTGACGCCCTCGCCGGCAGACGGTCGCGTGCGATCGGGCATGCAGCCTCCGGTGGAACCTCCGCGGGGCACCGTATCCCTCCCGCGAGGGCAGGTCAACGGCCCCGCCGCCGCTCAGCGCGGAGCCTCCAGGCTCAGGGAGCGCTGCTCGCCGGGGGCGAAGTGGAAGGTGCGGCTCCCATCCCGCGCCCCGCGGGCCGTCTCGACGGTCAGCCGGTAGGGCCCGGGGGGCAGGCGGGCCACGAAGGAGCCCCCCGTGCGCACGGAGGCCACGAAGCCGTGGGCCAGCCGGGGCGCGCCGGTCTCCAGGCGCTCGAACACCACCCGCCCCCGATCCCCCCCGGTGACGACCCCGCGCACCACGGCGTCCGGCTCGGAGGGCGCGTAGACCACCGTCGCCTCGCCGGCCTCGGGCACCTCGACCTGCCCCCCCACGTGGGCACCCGGCTGGGTCAGCAGCAGCCTCCAGGCGCCGGGGGCCAGCTCCACGGCGAGCCGGCCCTGCTCCGTGCGGAAGGGCACGAGCCCGAACGCGTCGGCCGTGGGCCCGGCCACCTGGCAACGGGACGGCGGCGCGCCCGACGGCAAGGGCAGCAGCACGACCCGGGCGCCGGCCGGCCGCGCGTGGAGCCGCACCTCGCCTTCGTCGAACCAGCCCCCGGGGGGCAGGCGCAGCGCCCCGAGGCTCCCCTCGTCGCCCGCGACCAGCTCCAGCTGCTCGCCGGTCGTGGGCAGGCCCGGGAACGAGGCCGCGCCCTCGCGCACGGGCGCGCGCGCCTCCTCGGGCAGGGGCAGGCCCAGCACGCGCGCCGTGACCCACAGCCCGCCCTCCACCGGCGCGCCGGCCACGGGCACGAGCAGCGGCGCCAGCGGCTCCGGCTCCAGCCGCCGCAGGATGGGCAGCCCGTGCTCGCCCGGGAAGAAGGGCCAGCGCTCGACCAGCCCGCCGTCGGCGAAGCGGCCCTGCAGCTCGAGCGCGCCCCGCCACTGCTCGGGGGGCACCCGGATCAGCACCTGCCCGCCCGGCTCCTGCTCGACGCGCACGGGGATCGCCTGGCCGCGCTCCTCGGGCGGGGCCGAGCGCCGGAGCGCCCACGTGGCGCCCAGCGGGCGCTGCGCGCGGTGGCTGAGCAGGTAGAGCGTGTGGCTACGCCCCACGTGCACCGGGGCGGGGATGCCGTCGGGTTGGAGCGCAGCCAGCCGGTTCGTGCCCAACATGCCCCAACCGGGCGGCATGCGCAGCAGGTAGCCGCCCCGCGGAGCCCCGCGGGCCTCGAACACCCCCGGCCGGCCGGGGACCGGGGTCAGGGCGTACGAACCCCGTGGAGCGCCGGGTTCGGCGCGCTCCATCACCAGGCCCTCCCGGGGTGCGGCGCCGTCCAGGGGCGAGGTGACCAGCTCGACCAGCGGCTCGGCGGGCGCGGGCGACGGCCCGCAGGCCGGCAGGGGCAGGACGCCGAGCGCGGCCAGGGCGAGCCGGGTGATCCGGGCCGGCCGCAGGTGCCGTGCGGCGGCCCGCGGCGCAGGGCGGGCCGGCGGGGAGGAGGCGGGGAGCACGAGGCCAGCGTACGCGGGTCCGGCGGTGGCACGCCGCGGAAGCCGCCGACGCGGCCCGGGGCCTACGCCCCGGCCGTCACGCGCGCCCGGGCGAGCTCGCCCTCGAGGTCGAAGGCCAGGGCCTCCGCCTGGATGCGCTGCAGCCGTGCGCGCGTCTCGCGGCCCGAGGGGCCGTCCTCGATGAAGGCGTGCTCGAAGCCCCAGGCCGCCATCTGGCGCAGCTGCGCCAACGAGACGCCGGCCTCCAGGTGCAGCCGCTCGTACTCCCGTGCGACGTCGGTGCCGAAGAGCGTGGGGTCGTCCGAGGAGACCACGCAGCGCACGCCGCGCGCCAGGAAGTCGGCCACCGGGTGCTGGGCCAGCCGGGGCACGACGCGCAGCGCCTCGTTGCTGGACGGGCAGACCTCCAGCGGGATCTGCTCGAAGGCCAGACGCTCGAGCAGCTCGTCGTCCTCGAACGCGCGCGTGCCGTGACCGATGCGCTCGGCGCCGTAGAGATCCAGCGCGCCCCAGACGGAGAGCGGGCCGGCGGCCTCGCCGGCGTGGGCGGTGGAGTGCAGGCCGGCGCGGCAGGCGTCGGCGAAGAACGGCGCGAAGACGGGGTCGGCGGCCACGGCCCGCTCGTCGCCCGAGATGTCCAGGCCCGTCACGCCACGCTCGCGCTGGCGCACCGCGATCTCCAGCGCCCGGCCGGCCACCGCCGGCGACAGGCTGCGCGGGAAGTCCACCAGGTGCCGCGCGACGATGCCGTGCGCCTGCTCCGCCGCGGCGACCCCCGCGGCCAGGCCCTCGAACATCGCCTGCTCGTCGGCGCCGCGGGCCAGGTGGCTGGTGGGCGTCCAGCGCAGCTCGGCGTAGCGCACGCCGGCCGCGGCGGCGTCCTCCAGGATCTCGAAGGTCACGCGGGCGAAGTCGTCGCGCGTGCGGACCAGCTCGAAGAGCCCGATGAAGAACGCCACGAAGCGCGACAGGTCCGTGAACCGGTAGCCCTCCTCGAGCGCGCGCTCGGCCTTCGGCAGCACGCGCGCGTTGCGGGCCCGGGCCAGCTCGACCACCGTCGAGGGACGCAGCGCCCCGAGCGCGTGCAGGTGCAGCTCGGCCTTCGGCAGGCGGCGCAGCACCTCGCGCAGGGCGGGGTCGGCGGTAGGGACGGCGCGCATCACCCTTTCCTACCCCGGCGGGCCGCGGCGGCCGCCCTTCCTCCGGGGGCTCGAGGCGGGGGCGGCGGGGGGACGAGACCCCCCCACAGGGTCCGCAGGGCCTGGCCGGTGGCGCTCCCGGGCGTGGCGACGACCGCGCGCACGCTGCCGGAACCCACGACGCGACCGCCCCCGGCGCCCCCCTCGGGCCCCAGGTCGATCACGTGGTCGGCCTGGGCGATCAGCTCGAGGTGGTGCTCGATCACCACCACCGTGTCGCCCCGGTCCACGAGGCGCCGGAACACGGCCAGCAGCCGGTCCACGTCCTCGCCGTGCAGCCCGGTGGTCGGCTCGTCGAGCAGGTAGAGGGTGCGCCCCTCCCGGTCGGGGCGTCCGAGCTCGGCGACGAGCTTGACGCGCTGGGACTCGCCGCCCGAGAGCGTGCTGCTGGGCTGGCCCAGGGTCAGGTAGGAGAGCCCGACCTCGTTCATGCGCTCGACGAAGGGGGCCACCCGGGGCAGGGCCGAGAACACCGCGCGCGCCTCGGCGAAGGTCAGGGCGAGGATCTGGGCCGCGTCGAGCCCGTGCCAGCGCACCGCGAGGGTCTGCTCCTCGAAGCGGCGCCCGCCGCAGGCCTCGCAAGGCGTCTCCACGTCGGGCAGGAACGACATCTCCACCGTGATCCGCCCGCGCCCCTCGCAGGCCTCGCAGCGCCCGCCCTTCACGTTGAACGAGAAGCGGCCCGGCCCGTAGCCGCGGGCCCGCGCCTCGGAGGTGCGGGCGAGGGCGTCGCGTACCGCGTCCCAGATCCCGAGGTAGGTGGCCGGGACGCTGCGGGGCGTACGCCCCACGGGCGAGGCGTCCACCTCCAGCACGCGGGCCAGCCGCTCCACGCCCCGGAGCGCGGCGCAGGCCGCGGGGGCCCGCCCGGCCAGGGTCGCGGCCACGCCCTCGAAGAGCACGTCGCGCACGAGGGTGCTCTTCCCCGAGCCCGACACGCCCGTCACGGCCACGAGCCGGCCCAAGGGCAGGCGCACGTCCAGGCCGCGCAGGTTGTGGAGCCGGGCGCCGCGCACCTCGAGCCAGGCCTCCGGGGCCGCCGGCTCCGGCGGGCAGGGCGGGGCCCCGCGCGCCAGGAGTCGGCCGGTGGGCGAGGCGGGGTCGCGGGCCAGCGCGGCCGGGGCTCCCGCGGCCACGATGCGCCCGCCCTCGCGCCCGCCGCCCGGGCCCAGGTCGATCACGTGGTCGGCCCGACGGATCGTCTCGTCGTCGTGCTCCACCACGAGCAGCGAGTTGCCGCGGCGGCGCAGCTCGGCGAGCGCGTCGAGCAGGCGATCGTTGTCGCGCGGATGC
>CAZPOZ010000337.1:0-4182 GCA_964588235.1 uncultured Planctomycetales bacterium | reverse complement strand
GTCGCCGCCGCCGGGAAGGTCGCCGCGAGCGCTTCGGCCACGCCCCTGCTCGACCTGGCACGCAAGGGACGCGACCCCAACCTCGTGCGGGCCGCCGTCGAAGCCCTGGGCGGCTTCGGCTGGGCGAAGAACCGCGTCCATGTGCTCGGGGAGCTGGGCGGGATGATCCCCCTGACCGACGGGGGCGCGGCCGGCGGCGCGCGCGGCGCCAAGACCTCGCCGGAGACCGCGGCCGCCTGGCGGGCGCTCAAGCCCACGTTGCTGGCCGCGCTCAACGCGCTGACCGGTCGCAACGAGGCCTCGCTCGACGTCTGGTCGGCGCTGCTCAAGGAGCACCGCAAGAAGCCCGACGCGCTCTTCGCGCGCGCGGCGCTGCGATGAGCCGGCCCGATCCCGATCCCGACCTGCCGCTGCTGCAGCGGGTGGCCGCGGGCGATGCCGACGCGCTCGAGGCCCTCTACGACCGGCACACGCCCCTGTTGCTGCCCGTCGCGCTCCGCATCCTGCGGGTCGCCTCCGACGCCGAGGATGCGCTCCAGCAGACCTGGGTGCAGGCCTGGCGCGCGGCGCGGGCGTTCGACCCGGTGCGCGGCAGCGTGGTCGGCTGGCTGCTCTCGATCGTGCGGAGCCGGTCGCTGGACCTGTGGCGCGCGCGTCAGGCGCGCCGTCGGGCCGAGCAGGCCGACGAACCCGTGGAGCCCGCGCGCGAGCCCGACCCCGCCGCCGGCGCGGGCGACCGGCAGGCCCGGGAGCGGGTGCGGCTCGCGCTGCAGCGGCTGGATCCGCACTACCGGCAGGTGCTCGAGAGCGCCTACTTCGAGGGGTTGACGCAGACCGAGATCGCCGAGCGGCTCGAGGCCCCGCTGGGCACGGTGAAGACCTGGACCCGCCGCGGCCTGCTCAAGCTCAAGGAGCTGCTGCCCGAGGAGCTCCGGCCGTGAACGCCAACCACGACCTGTTCTTCGACCTCGTGGCGGCGGCGGCCGTGGGCTCGCTCGTTCCCCGCGACCGCGCCCTGCTGGAGGAGCACCTGGAGGGCGGCTGCCCGGAGTGCCTCGCCCTGCTCAAGAGCCTGTCGGCGCCGCTCGAGGCCCTGGCCCTGGCCCTGCCGGCAGCCCGCCCCGGCCGTGGGCTCAAGGCGCGGGTGCTGGTGGCCGTCGCCCAGGCGGGGGCGGGCGAAGGCGGCGTCGCGGGCGCGGCGCCGGCGCGTCGCTCGCGGCCCGTCGCCCGGCTCGCCGCGGCGCTCCTCCTCGTGGCAGCCGCGCTGGGCTGGTGGCGGGCGTCGGTGGAGGCGCGGGAACGCTCCGCGCTCCAGGCGCGGCTCGCCGCCTGCGAGGGGCCGGGGGGCGGCCCGCCCCCGAGGCCGGCGCCGACGCCCGAGGCGGAGGTCGAGCGCTTCCTCGCCGCGCACCCCGGCGCGCGCCGCCTGACGCTGGTCGCGACGGGCCAGGGAGCCCCGGGGGGCCGCCTGCTCTGCGCCTACGATCCCGGCGGGCGCCGGGCCGTGATCGCCTTCGAGGGCCTGCGTGCCCCGGAGGGTCGCGACCTCGAGCTGTGGACGATCCGGGGCGGCGAGCCCCGCAGCGAGGGCCTGCTGCGCGGGGACGAGCAGGGCCGCGGCGCCCTGCGCGTCGAGAACACGGGCGATCCGGCTGCCCTCGCGCGCCTGGCCGTCACGCTCGAGGCCCGCGGCGGCGCCCCCGACCGGCAGCGCCCCGCCGGCCCCGTCTGGTACGCCGCCGACCTCCGCTGACCGGGGCCGGCGCGTCGGGCCGGGCCCCCCTCGTTCGTGGAATCGTGGGTGCCCGGGGGGGAGTCCCCGGGCAGGCGCTGCGTCCTGTGGTAGGAAGGAAGACATGACGCGTGCGGTGACCCTGTCGCTGATCGTCCTCGTGGGCCTCATGGCCTTCGTGCCGCAGGCGCTCTGCCCCTGCGCCGTGCGGGCCCGGGCCGTCGCCGCGGCGCCGACCGAGGGGGAGCCGCTGCCGCTGCGCCCCTGCTGCGCCCGTCACGTGCGCCGTCCCTCGGCGCCCGTCGCTCAGCGCGAGGCGCCGCCGCCCGCGCCGCTGCCCGAGCCCTGCCCCTGCTGCAACGTCAACGGCCAGGGCCGGCTGCTGCTGACGATGGGCGAGAGCGTGAGGCCGGAGCCGCTGGCCGTCGTCGCGACCGTGCCGCCGCCGCCGGCTCCTGCGCCCGTGGCCCGGGTGGCCGAGGCCGTGGCGGCCGTCGCGCTGCCGCCTTCGGTCGCGCCACCGCCGCTCCACGAGCACCTCGCCAGCGTCGTGCTGCTGATCTGAGCCCCCGGGGTGCGGACCGTCGTTGGACGGTCGCGCCCGATCCGGACCCGTGTCCGCGACCCCGGAGGCTTTCGTGTGCGACGCTCCCTTCCTGCCTTGACGTCTCCTGACGCCGCGCGTGGCCGCGCGTCGGCGGCCGCGGAGGCCGTGCGATGAGCGCGGCCGCCGGCTCCGATCCGCGCTCCCGCCTGGACCTGGACGTGTTGAGGCGCGCGCCTCCCTCCGAGGTCGCGGCCCGGCGCCCCTGGTTCCCGCGCCTGTTGCTGGGGCTGCTCGCCGCCGGGGCGCTGCTCGCCCTGTACGGCGCCTTCCTCCAGCCGGTGCTGTTCCCGCCCCGCGACGTGCGCCTGGCGCCCGTGCGGGCGGTCGCCGGCGACGCGGTCCGCGCGCCGCAGGCGCTCGCCCAGGCGGCCGGCTGGCTCGAGCCCGACCCGTACCCGACGACGCTGCGCCCGCGGGTGGCCGGGGTGGTCGCGCGGCTCGACGTGGTGGAGGGCCAGCGCGTGTCCAAGGACGAGACGGTGATCGCCGTGCTCGAGAACCCCGAGCTCGACGTGCGCCTCCAGCTGGCCGAGGCAGCCGTCGGCGTGCGGGCCGCGCGCCTCGCCCTGGCGGGGGCGCGCCGGGACCGGGCCCGCGCCCTGCTCTCCCAGCGGATCGAGCTGAGGGCGGCCGCGCTGGCCGCGCGGACCGAGGTGCTCCGCGACCGCGAGGGCCTGGCGGAGGCCCGCGCGGCGCTCGCCGCGGCGCAGGCGGCGCGCGAGCGGGCCCGGGTCGAGCTGGAAGCCCAGGAGGCCCTGCGCGGCTCGGGGGGCACGCCGCCCATCTCCGTGCGGCTCGCGGAGGCCGCGCTGCGCGGGGCCGAGGCCGACGTGCGCATGCGCGAGGCGGCCGCCGAGCGGGCCCGAGCCGAGCTGGCCCAGGACGAGCAGGCGCACGCGCTGGCGGTCGAGGCGCTCGAGGCGCCCCGGGCCCTGGAGGGCGATCTCGCCGTGGCGGAACAGGAGCATGCCGAGGCCGAGGCCGAGCTCCGGGCCGCTCGGGCCGAGGTGGACGCGGCGCGCTCCCTCGTGGCCCTGCTGACCGTGCGCAGCCCGGTGGACGGCGTGGTCCAGCGGCTCGTGGCCGCGGTGGGCGCGCCGGCCGGGCCCATGGGCGAGCCCCGGGAGTCCACCACCGTGGGGCCCGGGGCGTCCTCGGCGCTGGACGTGAGCCTGGGCGCGCTCGCCCTGGTCTACGACCCGGCGCGCCTGCAGGCGCGCGTGGAGGTGCCGCTGGCCGACGTCGGCGCGCTCTCGGCGGGCACCGAGGCGGCGCTCGAGGTCGAGTCGGTCCCCGGGCGCGTCTTCCGCGGCACGGTCCAGCGCCTGCTGCACGAGGCGAACGTGCAGAACAACAAGCTCTGGGTGAAGGTCCGTCTGCTCGAGACCGATCCCCTGCTGCGCCCAGAGATGCTGTGCCGCGCCCGGTTCCTCGCGCGCGCGCCCGAGGGCGGGGCGGCGCCGGCCGACGGCCGTCCGCGCCTGGCCGTGCCCGAGGCCGCGATCGCGGGCGACGGGCTGTTCGTGCTCGATCCGCGCGGGGGCGGACGCGCGCGGCGCGTGGCCGTGCAGCGCCAGGCCCCGGCCGGCCCCGACGGCTGGGTCGAGGTGACCGGCGAGCTGGGGCTGAGCAACGAGGTGATCCTGGAGCCCGCCGGGCTGGTCGACGGCGAGCGGGTGCGAGGTGCACGATGAGCGCAGGCACGCCCTTCGTCCGGGTCGAGCGCGTGACCAAGACCTTCCCCGGCCGGGGCGAGGACGTCACGCCCCTGGCCGACCTCTCGCTCGCGATCGACGCCGGCGACTCGGTGGCCCTGATGGGCCCTTCGGGCAGCGGGAAGACC
>CAZPOZ010000336.1:0-4191 GCA_964588235.1 uncultured Planctomycetales bacterium | reverse complement strand
GGGGGCAGGAGGCCGAGCTGCTGCTCGAGCCGGGCGCCGACCTGGGCGCGCTCGTGCGCGAGCTTCTGGAGCGGGCCGAGCTGCTGGGGTTCGAGGTCCAGGAGCCCAGCCTGCACGAGATCTTCAAGCGCGTCGTCGGCGCGGAAGGGGCGCCGCGATGAGCCGCGTGCTGCTCGTGCTGGTCCGCGAGTACCTGGAGAACGTGCGCACCAAGGCCTTCCTGATCGGCCTGGTGCTCACGCCCGTGTGGATGGGCCTGGTGTTCCTCGTGCCGGCCCTGGCCAAGGACACGCAGAAGACCGAGCACGTCGTGATCGTGGACGAGACGGGCGCCCTGGGCGCCCCGTTCCAGGCCCTGCTCGACGGCCTGCCGGGCAAGAGCGGGCGCCCGCGCTTCTCCAGCGAGCAGGGCGACCGCGGGCCCTCGGCGCTGGCCGAGCTGCGCGCCGCGGCGGGACGGGGCGAGCTGTTCGCCGTCGTGCTCGGCCCGGGGCTGGCCGACCGCAAGCGCGCCCCACGCGAGGGCGAGCCCGCCACCGCCGTCTTCGGCTCCAGCAGCGTCGGCGCGCTCGACACCGGGCGCCTGCTCGAGTCGCTCGTTGACCGCGTGGCCAACGAGCACCTGATCGCCTCCCAGCAGGTGGCCCCCGAGGTGGCCCGGGCCCTGCTCACGCCCGCCGTGCGCTACGAGCCGCTCACGGCCACGGGCGAGCGCGGCGGCGCCGCCCAGGTGGTGGCCCCGTTCCTGGCGATGATGCTGCTCTTCCTGGGCATCGTCGGCATCAGCCAGATGCTGATCAGCAGCACGCTGGAGGAGAAGGCCAGCCGCGTCTACGAGGTGCTGCTCTCCTCGCTCTCGCCCTTCCAGCTGATGGCGGGCAAGGTCCTGGGCATCTGTGCCGTGGGGCTCACGCTGCTCACCCTGTGGTCGGGCGGGGGGCTGGTGGCGGCTTCGATGCAGGGCCTGTCGGGCCTGATCACCGGCCCGCAGGTGGGGCTGTTCCTGGCCTACTACGTGCTCGGCTTCCTGCTGATCGCCAGCCTGATGGTCTCCGTCGGCAGCGCCTGCAACACGCTGAAGGAGGCCCAGAACCTGATGGCGCCGATCTCGCTGCTGCTGGCGCTGCCCGTGATGCTGGCCATGGTGGTCATGCGCGACCCCAACGGGCCGCTCGCCACGGGGCTCTCCTTCGTGCCGCCCTTCACGCCCTTCCTGATGATGGCGCGCATCGCCAGCGTGCCCCCGCCGCCGGCCTGGCAGGTGGCGGCGAGCCTGGGCCTGCTCGCGCTCTCCACGCTGCTCGCCATCCGGCTGGCGGCGCGCGTGTTCCGCGTGGGCATCCTCATGTACGGCCAGCCGCGCCGCCTGCGCGAGATCTGGCGCTGGATGCGCACGCCGTAGCGCCGCGCGTGGGCCGGGGGCCCGCGCGGAGCCCCCCGGAACGAGACGACGCCCCCGCCCCGGGGGGCGGAGGCGTCGCAGGGGAGATCCGGGGGAGGGGCGCAGGGCCGGCGCCCCTCTCGGCGGCGGCGGTCAGCGGGGCGCGAGCTCGTTCACCGCGCGGGCAGCCTCCTTGGCGCCCTGCTCCAGGGCGTCGGCCTCCTCCTTCGTCGCGCGGGCCCGCTCCTCGAGCTCGGGCACCGAGCCGCCCGCGGCCTTGGCCTTCTCGGCCTGCGCCGCCAGCGCGTCGGCCTCGGCGCGCTTGGCGTCGGCCGCCTGCTTGAGGCCGCTCACCCAGGCGGCGAGCACGTCGGCGGCGACCTGCGGGTCGGGCACGTCCGCCGGCAGCGGCGCCCCCATCTTCTCGAGGAAGGCCACCAGCTTGTCCTGGTCGAGCTGGCGCTTGCCGGCCTCCTCGGCCCGCTGCTTGGCCGCGGCGGCCTCCAGCCGGGCGCGCTCGTAGGCCTGCGCCTGCTCGACCGCGCCCTGGGGGGCGTTGCCCATCGCGTTCTTCGCCTCGGCCTCCTTGGCCTCCGCCGCCCGGGCCGCGTCGGCCTCCCGCGCGGCCGCCTTCGCCGCCTGTTGGGCGAGCGACTTGGCCAGCGTCTTCGCGTTGGCCAGCGCGGCCTGCCGCGCGCCGGGGCTCACAGGCTGGGGCCTCGGCTTGGGATCGCCCAGCCCGGTGCCCGTGCCGCCGCCGCTCAGCCCGTCGTCGGCCGGCACCGGCCGGGCGCGGGGCGTGCCGCGCACCTGCTCGCTCGCGTCCTGGTAGAGCGGGCAGCCCTTGAGGTCGAGGCGCCGCAGGCACTCGACGATGCGCGTCCAGGCCTCGAACACGGCCGGGGAGGCGTCGGTGATCGCGAGGTAGTCGGACAGGGCCTCCGAGAACAGGCTGTTGTTGAGCAGCACCTGGTTCTTCCCCAGGCGCTTCACCAGCGGCGTCTGCTTCTGGTTGCGGCGGTCGCGCTGCACGCGCTCCACCTGCTTCTCGACGGCGTCCTTCTTCACGACCTTGAACGTGGTCGTGGCGTCGCGCTTGTCGCCGTAGACGACGCCCCAGGTGACCGTGTCGCCGGCCTTGAGCGCGGCCAGCACCGCGGAGGGGATCCCGCCCTGGGCCAGGGCGACGGTGGGCTGGAAGGGGGCCTCATCGCGCCAGAGCAGGTCGCGGCCCTTGCGGAACTCGAGGTGCCCGCCCGGGCTGAAGCCCTCGGCGTCCACCTGCACGTGCCAGGTCTGGAGCGCCTCGAGGCGCACGTCCTCCCGCGGGTGCAGCGGCCAGAGCGCGGCGTCGAGCTTGCCCGGCGCGCGCGTCGCGCCCTCGGCCGGGAGCGTCTCCCGCGTCAGGTCGTTGGCCTTGAGCCAGGCGACGTACTCGGCCTCCTCCGCGCCGGCCACCGACGGCAGCGGCTCGCTCTCGGTGGCGCCGGGGGTGTCGGGGCTCTCCTTGGCGCCGCAGCCGGGCGCCACGCCCAGCAGCGCCAGCCCGAGCGCCACGAACCAGGCCGTGGCTGCCTTCGAAGTGCGGACGTGTCGCATCGAATCCTCCCTGCGCCGGGCGGGCCGGCGCGCAGCGCCGACCGACCGGACGCGGAACCTAGACCAAGCCCGCCGGGGGGACAAGGGGGGGCGCCCCGTCCGTTCCCGACGGGGGGACAGGCGGGATCGGCGGCCCGGCGTTTCCGACCCCGTGGAGCGCGCCGGCGTTCAGGCGCCCGCGGCGGCCCCGGCGGACCCCGTGCTCTCGGCGTCCAGGGCCTCGCGCAGGCGCTCGAGGGCCCGGAAGCAGCGGATGCGCACCGCATTGGGCGAACAACGCCACAACTCCGCCAGCTCGGCGATCGAGCGCTCCTCCACGACGCGCAGCACGATCACGGCCCGGCTCTCCTCGTCCAGCCGCGCGAGCGCGCCCAGCACCCGGCTCACGCGCTCGAGGCGGATGGCCCGCTGCGACGGCGAGGTCTGGCTGAAGGGGACCGGCTCGGGGAGCCGGCGCTTCTGGGCCCCCTCGCGGTCGGCCAGGTCGTTGATCGTGTTCTGCCCGATCGCGTAGCACCAGGCCAGGAACGCCTTGCGGTCGCGGCCGCGGAAGCGGGGGAAGTCGCGGCAGACGGCGAGCAGGAGCTCCTGGGTGACGTCCTCGGGGTCGTACAGGCGGCGCAGGGGGGCCGAGAGCCGGCCCGCGACCCAGATCACGAGTCGCGGGCGGACGTGATCGAGGAGCTCATCGAGCGCGCCCGGCTGCCCGGCCAGGGCGCGCAGCAGCAGCGGTTCCGTGTCGGCGGGCCCGGGCATCGGGCCCGAATCCTACGAGAAGGCCGCCGCGCGGACCGCACGCCAGCTGGGGGTCCTGGCCTGCGGTGCCCGGTTCGGGCGGGGCGGGGTCACCCCGGGCCGGCGGGCGGAGCTCGCGGGCAACGGGCTCCAGACTTCCCTGGATGGATCCGGCGGGGCAGGCCGCACCCTGCTCGGCGCGCGCTCCACGAACAGGTCGGGCCCGGCGGGAGGGCGGAGGCGCCAGGGACCGGCGCTTGCGAGTTCCGGGAGGACGCGCCTTGCCACCGAGGCTGGATGGGGAGCGGAGCGGCCCTGAGGAGGGCGACGTGTGTGCTGCCCACACGAGCCCGAGGAAGGGCCGCGTGCGCCCCCAGCCCAGCGCGTCGCAGGTCCCCCCCTCGAACCCGCGCCTCGCGCCGCTAGCCCGCATGTTGCGTGAAGCGCGCGCCGCCAGGGGACGGATTCTCCCTCGG
>CAZPOZ010000335.1:0-4193 GCA_964588235.1 uncultured Planctomycetales bacterium | reverse complement strand
CGCCGTCCTCGTCGTTCACCCCGGTGTTGCCGATGTGGGGGCAGGTCAGGCAGACGATCTGCCCTGCGTAGGAGGGATCCGTGAGGATCTCCTGGTAGCCGGTCATGGCGGTGTTGAACACGACTTCGCCGGCCTTCGAGGTGGGGGCGCCGAAGGCGCGGCCGCGGAACACCTGGCCGTCGGCCAGCACGAGCAGGGCAGGGCGGGGGCTCGACATGACGGCCCAGGGTACCGATCGCCGGGGACCCCCGCGAAGGGCGCGCGGGCCGGGGGGGCTCAGGCGTCGGCGCCGCGGTTGACCAGGCTGGCGACGTAGCCGGCGCCGAACCCGTTGTCCACGTTGACGAAGGTCACGTTGGGCGCGCAGGCGTTGGCCATCGCCAGGAGGGGCGCGATCCCCCCGGCGCCCAGGCCGTAGCCCACGCTCGTGGGCACCGCGATCACCGGCACCGCCACCAGGCCGCCCACCACGCTGGGCAGGGCCCCGTCCATGCCGGCCGCCACCACGATCACGCGCGCGCGCCGGAGCGCCTCCACGTGGGCGAGCAGCCGGTGCAGGCCGGCGACGCCCACGTCGTAGAGCGCCTCCGGGGCCTCCCCGTGGGCCCAGGCCGTCACGCGCGCCTCCTCCGCCACCGGGACGTCGGCCGTGCCCGCGCAGAGCACCCAGACGCCCGGGCGCCCGCCGGGGGGCCCCGGGGGCAGGCCCACCGTGACGCAGCGGGCGCGCTCGTGCAGCACGGCGCCGGGCACGGCCGCGAGCAGCCGCTGCGCGCGCGGCGCGTCCACCCGGGTCACGAGCACGCGGCCGGCCGAGGCCCCGAGCTCGCCGACGATGCGCACCAGGTCGTCGGGCTCCTTGCCCGCGCCGAGCACGACCTCGGGCGCGCCGCAGCGCAGCGCGCGGTGATGGTCGAGCCTCCAGGCGGCCCCCGCCGGCGCCGGCGCGGGCAGCGTGGGCAGCACGGCCGAGAGCCGCTCGGCCGCGCGCTCGGGCGCGAGCCGTCCCTCGCGGACGTCGGCGAGCAGGCGGTCCAGGGCCGGGCGGTCCATGCCCCCATTCGACCATGGGAGGCGACGGCCCCGGGCCGGGGTACAGTCGATCGGGTGCCCCCCACCTTGGACGTGCCCGGCATCCTGGAGCGCTTCGGCGGCGTCGCCCGCCTGTTCCCGCTGCCCAGCGTCGTGGTCTACCCCGACGCGCTGGTGCCGCTCAAGGTCTTCGAGCCGCGCTACGTGGCGCTGGTGGAGGAGGCCCTGGAGGACGACCGCCTGATCGGCATGGCCCTGCTCAAGGGGCGGTCGGAGCCGCCGGCGGAGCCCGGCGACGACGAGCCCCCCCCCGCGGAGCCGGCGCTCCACCCGGTCGTGTGCCTGGGCCGCATCCTGCAGCACAAGCGCCTGGACAACGGCCACTTCGACCTCTGGCTCTACGGGATCGAGCGCGCGCGCATCGAGGAGGAGCTGCCCTCGGCGCCCTTCCGGCGCGCGCGCGTGCGCCTGCTGCCCGACCGCGTGGCGGACGCGGCCCACGACGCGGTGGCGCTCAAGGTCCGGCGCGCCCTCGAGCTGGTCCCGGGCCGGCGCGGCGTGGTGTTCGAGATGCGCCGCCTGGCGGGGCAGCTGCGCGGCGTGGATGCCTCGGCCGGCCGGCTGGCCGACGCCGTGGCCAACGTCTGCGACCTCAGCCCCCGCGAGCGCTACGCCGTGCTGGCGGAGGCCGACGTGGGCCGGCGCCTCACCCGGCTGATCCGCCTGCTGGAGGAGCGCGCGGACGCCGACGCCCCCACCCGGCTGCACCCTCGCGACGTCCTGAGGAACTGAGCGCGCCTCAGCGGAGGGCGGCGCGCGCCGCGAGCAGCTGCTCGGTGAGCAGGCGGGCGGTCTCGCGGCCGTGCAGCGTGCCGAGGGCCTCGTAGCCGCCCTCTTCGTAGCCCCCGGCCGTGACCACGTAGCCGAGCGAGCCGTTCGTGAGCGCCAGCACCCAGGGGCGGGCGCCGCCCGACCCCGAGAGCAGCCCCCGCCAGGACTCGGCCAGGGCCTGCGTGGGCTCGCCCGGCAGCCAGGCCAGCGACAGCCGCGTCGAGCCCCCGCGCCCGGAGGCGCCCAGGCTGAGCTCGACCAGCCCCACGGGCTCCGCGCGCGGCTGCGTCAGCCGCGCCAGGTTCACGCGCAGGCCCACCGCCCCGCGCAGGGTGCCCGCCAGCCGCAGGTCGGTCAGCGTCAGGCTCCACAGGGCGACGTTGGCCGGCAGCAGCAGGACGTCGGCCAGCGTGGAGGCCAGGGGGCCCTGGAAGGGCCCGGGGCCGACGTCGTCCAGGAACGCCTCGCGCGCGCCCAGGCAGGCCACGGCGTGGGGATCGCCCAGCGGCCGCTCCACCACGGCGGCGCCCAGCGCCAGCCGGTCGTAGGCGGCCGGCTCCGCCAGCGCGGGGGCCAGCGCCTCGGCGAAGGCTCGGGCCGCGCGCTCGATCGCCCCGGGATCCTCGGCCCGCTCGGTCACGCGCGGCGAGACGTCGCCCAGGCCGCTCTGGAGGAAGAGCACCGCGGGGGCGCCCGGGAGGCGCGCGGCCACGGCCTGCTCCACCGCCCCGACCAGGTCGCGGCTCAGGGCGGGGTGCCCGGGCCGCATCGCCACCGGGTGCACGCCGTGGCTGAGCAGCACGGCCAGGGTGCGACCGTCCAGGGACTCCACGCGCAGCAGGCCCACGCGCGCCTCCGCGGCCTGCTGCCGGTGCCGCCCGCGGCGCACGGCCAGCAGGGTCGCGCCGTCCGGCCCCCGGTCCGCGCCCTCGCTCAGCGCCACGCGCGCGGGGACCGCCGTGCGATGGGCCTCCCGCACCGCGGCCGTGGCCGCCGCGACCAGCGCCTCGAAGACCTCCGGGTCGAAGTGATCCGTGGCCAGCACCTGGGCCACGGCCGCCCGCGCGTACCCGCCCAGGCCCGAGTGCGTGTGCGTGGCCGAGACGAGCAGCGTGGCGCGCGAGACGCCCAGGTCGGCCACCCGGGAGAGGACCGCCTCCGTGAGCGCCGCATCGCCCGTGAGCAGGTCCAGGCGCACCAGCGCCAGGGTGGGGCCCTCGCCCTCGGGACGCAGCACCAGCGCCCGCGCGACGGGCCCGGGGGTGGCCGACGGCTCGGCCGCGGCCAGCAGGGGGACCCGGGCGCGGCCGTCCGCGCCCCGGGAGGCCTGGCCGGCGAGCGAGAGCCGGCCCAGGGGGCCCAGGCCCCCGAAGGCGGGCACCGCCCGGCGGCGCGGGCTCCCGCCCCAGCCCGCCAGCGAGACGCGGGTCGGCACGGCGACGGCGACCTCGGCCGCTCCGGCCCTGAGCGGCGCCGGATCGCCTGCGCGCGACACGGCCGGCGCCCCCACCGGGCCGGGGGCGCGGGGCGGCGAGTCCAGGACGCCGCGCGCGCTCCAGAACACGACGTGCAACGCGAGCGCCAGCCGGTAGAGCCGCCGCAGCCGGGGGCGGGCCCGCACGCGGACGAGCAGGGCCGAGGCCGAGAGCCAGGCGAGCAGGCCCGCAGCCAGCCCGCAGAGGAGCCCCGCCTGCGCGCCCGCGAGCCAACCCAGCACGCCCCCCAGGACCACGGGCACCGCCTCGGCCCCCGACCGCGCGGCGAGGCCTCCGGGGCCGTGGATCAGGGCGAACATCGGCGCTCCGGGCCCGTCTGGGCGTGGGCCCTGATCCTCGCCGCAGCCGGGCGCCGCGCCCAGGATTCGGCCCCGGCCGGCCGCGCGGGACAGGGGTGGGACCGGGCCGCAGGCCGCAGTAGCCTCCCCCGCATGAGCACGCACCGGATCGTCCTGCTGGCCGGCGACGGCATCGGGCCGGAGGTCACCGAAGCGGCCCGCCGCGTGGTCGAGGCCGCCGGGCTGCCCGTGACCTGGGACGAGCAGCCGATCGGCCTGGAGGCCTTCGCCCGGCACGGCGACGCCCTGCCCGCGGCCACCCTGGCCGCGATCAAGTCCGCCGGGGTCGCGCTGAAGGGACCGACGACGACGCCCATCGGCAAGGGGCACGCCTCGGCCAACGTGCGCCTGAGGAAGGAGCTCGAGCTCTTCGCCAACGTGCGGCCGGTGAAGACGGTCCCCGGCCTGGAGACCCCCTACGGCGCGGTGGACCTCGTGGTCGTGCGCGAGAACACCGAGGACCTCTACGCCGGGCTGGAGAACGAGGTCGCCCCGG
>CAZPOZ010000334.1:0-4240 GCA_964588235.1 uncultured Planctomycetales bacterium | reverse complement strand
TCGTCATCGGCCTTCCGCTACCGGCCCAGCGCGCCGGTTGCCTGGGCACGGCCTTGCGAGGTCATCCGTTGGCCCGTCCGCGGGGGGTGTCCCGCCCCCCGGGCGACCCCGCCCCGAACTGGGGGGCCCGCGGCTGACCCCCGTCCCCGCGCCGCCCCGGGTCGGGCCTCGCCCCGGGCGGCTCACACCGGCAGCGAGCCCCAGGAGAGCTCCAGCACCAGCCCCTCGGGCCCGAGCTGGATCGTGTGGGGGCGCGTGCGGCAGTCGGTGAGCATGAGCCGGTCCACGGCGCGCCCGTCCACGAGCGTGCCGTTGGGCGAGAGGTTCTCCACCTCGACGAGGTCGGGCGCCAGGAAGGTCACGCGGCAGTGCCGCCGCGAGACGGCCGTGAAGGACAGCGACTCGCGCATGCGCGCGCGCGTGCCGCCCTCGTCCTCGAGGTAGGGCAGCGTGCGCTTGAGCGACCAGCCGCACTGGCGGCTCCGGCCGCAGACCACGGTCTCGCCCAGCGACAGGCGCAGCGTCTCGCCCTTCACGGCCGGATCCTCGGCCTTGAGGACCAGGGTCGGCGACGGCTCGGGGGTGGGCCGGGAGGTCATCGCTTGAGCCAGCGCTCCTTGAGGGTCCCCTCCAGGCGCAGGTTGTCCAGCGCCAGGGGCGTCCAGGTGAGGATCTGCACGTTCCCCGTGCCGCGGCCCATGCCCGGCGCACGCTCGGAGCCGGTGCCGCGCTGGGCCCACTCGGGCCGGCTCTCGCTCGCCACGCGCACGTAGTCCTTGTCGCGCTTGGGGTCGGCGACCCACAGGGTCAGGCGGCGGCGCTCGCGCACGACCTTCACCCTCAGGTAGGTCCGCCCGGGCACCTGGGCCGAGGGCGGGAAGGCGAACAGGCGCTCGGGCTGCTCGGGCCGCCCGGCCCAGTCGGCGTGGCGGCTGCCCAGCCCCTCGCGCGGCCAGGCCGAGCCCGGGGCGCCCCCCCGGCCGTCCGCCCAGGAGGCCAGGTCGCCGAAGTCGGGGCCGTCGTGGAAGGCCACGCCGCGCCCCCGCCCGTAGGGGTTGAGGAAGCGCGCCGGGCGCCGTTCGCCCTCGAGCAGCGGCACGTCGGGCGGGAAGGCCATCTCCGGGTACCAGTTCGGATCCAGGCAGAGGATGCCCAGCATCACCCCGTCCACGTCCACGGCCAGGACGTAGGGCGCGTCGAGGGTGTACAGGTCGAAGGCCACCGTGATCGGCTCGGCGGGGTCGAAGGGGCAGGGCCAGGTCAGGGGCACCTCGCGCACCGGCGCCTGGTAGCCGCGCAGCAGGTGCAGGCGCTGGTTGACCGTCTCCTCGCTCGGCGTCACCTGGGGGCCGGCGAACGGCTCGAGCACGCCCCGCCCGCGCGTGAAGTTCAGGATCTGGTCGTCGGTGTCGAAGTCGTAGAGCACCACGAGCGTGCCGTCGGCCCGCTTCTCGATGCGCGCCCCGGGGAGCAGCCGACCCACGTGCTCCCGGCCCAGCGCCTCCTCGACCGCGGCCCACAGCTCGAGGATCTCGCGCCGGTGCTCGGCGAAGTAGGCCGTGCCCGTGAGCCGGGCGGAGCCCAGCAGGTCCTTCAGGCGGCGGTGGACCGAGGAGAGCCGGGGCTCGCGCTTGCGCATCTCGAGCCGCGCCTCCTCGTGCCCGCTGGCCGCCTGGCTCTCGGCCAGGCGCGCGCGCGCCAGCGGCGCGTCGTCCGCCGAGGCCACCCTGGCGGCCAGCGCCGGCCCCCCCACGCCCGAGGCGGCCACGGCCTGGCGCGCGGCGGCGTAGGCCTCCAGCGGCGCCTGGAGGTCGCCGTCCGCGGTGAGCAGCGGCGCATGGGGCGCCAGCAGGGCCAGCTCCCCCAGCGCCAGGGCGGCGGGGTCGGCCCCGGCCCCCGGGGCCAGGCGGGCGAGCTCGAGCAGCTGCTCGCGCGCCAGGTCGAACAGGGACCGGCGCAGGTACTCCCGGTCGCGCGGCCCCTGGGCCAGGAACGCGCGCCCCTCGCGGTCCACGGCCCCGAGGGTCCAGCCCTTCTCGGGCGCCGCCCCGCGCCGCAGGCGCGCCGGGAACGGCTGACGGCGCCGGGCGACCGCCGCGACGCCGTCGGCGGCCAGGTCGTAGAGCCGTTCCAGGGCGGGCACGGCCCCGGCCAGCTGCTCGGCCTCCAGCGCCCGGGCGCCCAGCGCCTGCCGCTCGCCGTCGCCGAGCGCCAGCGCGGCGGCGAGGGCCGCCGGCGTGCCGGCTTCCAGCGGACGCAGGGCCTCGAGCCCGCGCTCGAGCACCAGGGTCAGCGCCCGCTCGGCCCGGGCCGAGGCGTCGGAAGCCGCCTCGCGCAAGCGCGCCGCCACGGCCCGCGCGGCGAAGCACTCCTCGCGGTAGCCGGCGTCGAAGGCGGCCGTCTCGAAGGCGTCCAGGAGGCGCGCGCCGTCCTCGGGGCGGCCCGCCCGCGCCAGATCCTGGGCCGCGTCGGCGAGCGCGCGCCCGTGCGCGACCACCTGGGCGTCCACGCGCTCGGCCACCGCGCGCAGCCGCAGCGAGACCAGGCCCGCCGGCCCCAGCAGGGCCGAGCGCGGGGTCCACTCGTCCTCGCTGGCACGCCAGTGCGTCTGCACCAGGTCGGTCACCGCCTCCCGGTCGTTCTGCACCTCGGCGCGCAGGGCGCCGAGCTCGCCGCGCCGCAGGCGCTCGGCGATCGCGTCGGTGGCGTAGCGGGCCTCGAACGCCTGCAGCGCCTGCAGGATGGCCTCGGAGACCCCGTGGAGCTCGCTGGACCGGGGCACGCCCGCCTGGGCCTCGCCCTCGAGCACGAACCCCGCGTGCGCGCGCTCGTCGAACTCGCGCCAGGCCGCGGCCCAGGCCTCCACGGAGACCGGTCGCCGCTCGCGGATCTCGCGCTCGAGCGCGAGGTAGGCCTCCTGGCTGCGCTGCCGCAGCGCCTGGCGCTGGCGGTCGATCAGCCCCACGACCGGGTTGTCGGCCCCGGGCGGCTCGATCGCCCCGCGGCCCTCGAGCTCGTCCAGGCGCTGGAGGGCCTTGACGTACTGCCCCCGCGCCGCGAGCCCGGCCACCGTCTGCGGCCCGGGACGGGCCTCGCCCGCGCCGGTGAGCGCGGCGAAGCGCGTCAGCGAGGCCGAGAGCCGCTCCAGGCGCCGCCCCTGCTCCTTGAGCCCCGCCACCTCGGGCAGATCCAGGTGCTCCACGCGGTCGAGCACCTCGTTGAGCCGCTCGCGCTTGGCCAGCACGCTCACGAGGTCGTCGTCGGGACCGTAGGCCACCTCGGGCCGCACGACGGCCACCAGGGCCAACGCCTCGTCGCGCTCCTGCCGCTCGGCCTGCCGGTCGAGCCAGACCTTGGCGCCGAAGCCCGCCAGCGCGAGCGCCGCCACCACGACGGCCCCCACCGTGGTGCGGCGGCGGATGCGCCGGCGCAGCAGGTAGGCCTCCCAGTTGCCGCGGAAGCCCGCGGGCATGATCGAGCGCCCGGCGAGGATGCGGTCCACGTCGGCGACCACCTCGGCCGGCGTCGCGTAGCGCAGGCTCGGGTCCTTGACCATCATGCGCTCGATGAGGTAGCCCGTGGCCGCGCTCAGGCTCGGGGCCAGCACGCGCGGCGGCGTCGGGTTCTCGTAGAGCACCTTGGAGAGGATCTCGGCCAGCGTCGTGCCGTCGAAGGGGGGTCGGCCCGTGACCAGGGCGTACAGGGTGGCGCCCAGGCTGTAGATGTCGCTGCGCGTGTCGGCCCGGCGCGGATCCTGCGCCTGCTCGGGCGAGATGTACTGGGGGGTGCCCACCGTCGCCCCGTGCTGGGTGAGCTCCAGGTCCACCGGGCCCTTGGCCAGCCCCAGGTCCATCAGCTTGGGCTCGCCCTGGCGCGTGAGCAGCACGTTGCCCGGCTTGACGTCGCGGTGGACCACGCCCATGCGGCGGGCGCGCTCGAGCGCGTCGGCCAGGCCGCGCACCACGTGGAGCGCCTCGGCTTCGGGCAGCGGCCCGCCCTTCTGCAGCCGCTCGCGCAGCGTGACGCCCTCCACGTGCTCCATCACGATGTAGGGGAAGCCGCCGGACTCGCCCGCGTCCAGCGCGCGGACGATGTTCGGGTGGTCCAGGCTCGCCAGCAGCTTGGCCTCGGCCTTGAGGCGCGCGACCTGGGTGTGGTCGGCGGCCAGCTCCGGGTGCAGCACCTTGATCGCCACGACGCGCTCGAGCCCCAGGTGCAGCGCCCGGTACACCGTGCCCAT
>CAZPOZ010000333.1:0-4268 GCA_964588235.1 uncultured Planctomycetales bacterium | reverse complement strand
GGCCTTCCGCTACCGGCCCAGCGCGCCGGTTGCTTGGGAACGGCCTTCAGAGGCCGTCCGTGGGCCCGTCCGCGGGGGGAGTCTCACCCTCCGCGAGGCCCTACCCCTAACTTGGTGGCCATGAGCCTGAACGTCAGCGTGCCGAGGCCGGGGTCGCGGCCTGGGCCTGCCTCCAGGCCCGCAGCGCCGCCGGGGTGACCAGCACGGCCGCCAGGGGCTCGGCGCCCGCCGCGGGCCCCTCGGCGCCTGCCCGCGACAGGGCCAAGGCCGCGTTGCGGCCCCAGCCGCCCAGCACCAGGCCCACCCGGCCGGCGGCGGCGCCGTCCGTGGAGAGGCCCCCGAGCGCGCGCTCCACCGGGTCGGCGCCGGGGGCCGGCGCCGCGGGGAACGACCAGGCCCGCAGGACCCGCAGCGACACGCCCAGCGCCGCCAGGGTGTCGGCGGAGCCGTCGGGGACGGGCACGAGCACCCGCTCGTCGCGCGGCGCGTAGGGCATGAGCAGGAACGCCGTCTGCACGTCGGTGAGCCAGGGCACCTCGGGATGGCCCGCGACGAAGGCGGCCACGGCGTCGGCGTCGGCCCGGGTGACGAGCAGCTCGGGCGCGGGCCCGGTCCGGACCAGCTGGGCCGGGTCCAGCGCCAGCCGCAGCGCGCGCTGCGCGAGCGGCAGCGCCAGCAGCGCCACGACCCCGGGCAGCGCCCAGCGGGTCGGGACGCGGGCGGGCCAGCCCACGGGCCGGGGGGTGCGCGCCCAGGCGAGCAGCAGCCCGGCCCCCGCCGCCAGCCCGGCCAGCTGGGCGGGCACGAGCCACAGGGCGTGACGCGAGCCCCCCAGCGGCAGCAGCCGGGCCCAGGAGAAGGCCACCGCGAGCGCCGCCACCGCCAGCGCCAGGAAGCCTTCGAAGCCCCGGCGGCGCCGCAGCGCCACCAAGGCCGCGAGGCCGCCGAGCAGCAGCACGGTGGGCCGCAGCGTGCGCGACCAGGCGTAGCCCGTGGCGCTGGAGAGCAGGCCGAGCCCGCGCAGCGGGTCGCGCGCGAAGCTCGAGCGCAGCCAGCCCTCCACGGCCTCGCCCTGCAGGGCGCCCCCCAGGACGTGCGGGCGCAGGTGGGTCAGGTAGGCCACGACGAGGGCCGCGGCCGGGGGCAGGCCGACCAGCAGCAGCAGCGCCACCTGCCTCCGGTCGAGGCGGCGGGCGCACAGCGCCCCGAGCAGCACCAGGCCCACCCCCGCGAGCAGCAGCGCGTCGGCGTAGAGCAGCAGCACGCTGAGGGTGAAGGCGGCGGAGGCGAGCAGGGCCCAGCGCACGCGCCCGGTGTCGAGCAGGCGCAGCAGCGCGGCCAGGGCGACCGCTCCGGCGAGCGCGGCCAGCGTGTAGGGGCGCAGCACGAGCGACTGGAGCGCGAGGGCCGGGGAGAGGGCCGTGGCCCAGGCGCCGAGCCAGGCCCCGCCCACGGCGCCCCCCGGCCCGCCCGCGCGGCCCCCGGCCAGCGCGCCGAGCCAGCCGGCCGCCAGGATCAGGGCCAGGCCGGCCGCCAGGGGCAGCGCGCGCAGGGCGAGGGGGTCGTCGCAGCCCCGCGCGGCGGCGCGCAGCAGGCCGTAGAAGAGGGCGGGGTGGACGTTGGAGCGCACCACCGCGTCGGCCACCTCCGCCCGGGCGGTGGTGGCCACCTGGTGGTAGATGCCTTCGTCGGGGTTGAGCCACCACGCAGCCGGGTCGAGGCTCGCCCGCAGCCAGGCCCCGAAGGCGAGCGCGGCCAGCACCCCCGCCAGCGCCCACCGGGCCGCGCCGCCCGGGACGCTCATGCGTCGCCCGCGCCGGCGGCGGCCCCGTCCTCGCGGCGCAGCCAGCCGGCCACGGTGGAGGAGACGGCGCCCAGCACCCGGCCGGGCAGCCGGAGCAGCCCGCCGCCCACCGTGCGCACGAGGTCGCCCACCAGGCCGGTGGTGATCGTGGCGGCCTCGGCCAGCGCGTCGCGTAGCGCCTCGGCCCGCGTGGCCTCGTTCCAGGCCGAGAAGGCCCGGCAGCGGCTCTTCGCCAGGTAGCCGATCCGTGCCGTGCAGATGGCGTTGAGCGCGCCGTCGAGCACGGGCCCGGCGAACGCGCCCACCCCCTTTCCGACGACGCCGCCGAGGGCGCTGCCGGCGGCCTCGGAGAGATCCTGCATGTAGGCGCTGGCCAGCGTGGCCGCCGACACGTCGCGCAGGATCGCCAGCGTCCCCCGCGGCCCCGGGCGCCCGTAGTAGAGGTTGGCCAGCCGGCTGACCAGGTTCACGTTGCGCCACAGGACGAGGAAGGCGTCCACGGTGCCGTTGAGCGAGATCGCGGTGGCCACGCCGACGGCCAGGGCCTCGCCGCGGATGATCTCCGTCGCCCGCAGGTCCAGGGGCCGGAGCAGCGCCCCGACCTGCTGGCGCTCCAGCACGGCGACCTCGCGGGACAGGCCGGGCAGGTCGGCGGCGGCGGCCCGCGCGGCGCGCTCCCGCAGCGCCCGGCAGGCCGCGGCGGCCCGCTCCACGTCCTCGGGGCGCCCGGACCACTCCGGGTTGCGCGCGACGGCGCGCACGTAGCGCTCGACGAAGGCGAGATGGCGCACGAGGTGCCGGGGCGCGCGCTCCTGCGCCGGGGGGAGCCGCGGGGGCCTGAGGGCCACCGGCACGCGGAAGAAGCGCGCCACGGGCCGCCCCACGAACCAGACGAGGGCGGACAGCAGCAGGGCGAGGAACAGCCAGCCCAGGGCCGGGTGCAGGTCGCGGAAGAAGCGGAACCCCTCGGCCACGCGCAGCGCGAGGAACAGGCCCATGAGCCCGATGAGCGCGTACGACGCGGCCCGCGCGAAGCGGAACACGGTGCGCAGGACGGTGCCGAAGGGCTGGAGGGGCAGGGGCATGGACCGCTCGGGGGGCGTCCCTCCCCTTCTACCGCCGATCCTCCGGAGGGGGGCACGCCACGCTCCACGGGGTCGTCGGGGACGGGCCGCCCCCGCCCGCGCCCGCCGGCGACGCGCCGCCGGGGCGCGCCGGCCTCCCCGCCCCTCAGTCGATCCAGTCGGCCACGAAGACGTTCGTCTCGTTGGGGCGGTCGTTGAAGCGGTTGCTGCAGAACAGCAGCCGGCGCCCGTCGCGGCTGAACATGGGGAAGCCGTCGAAGTCGTCGGGCCGGGGCGAGCCCTCCCGCCGCCGCTCGAACCAGGTCACGCGCTCCAGCGCCTTCGTCTGGACGTCCACGAGGTAGAGCTCGAAGTTGCCGCCCCGGGGGTCGTGCAGGTTGCTGCTGAAGACGATCCGCCGGCCGTCGGGGTGCCAGAAGGGGCCGAAGTTGGCCGCGCCGTTGCTCGTCAGCTGCACGCGGTTGCGTCCGTCCGCGTCGCAGACGCAGATCTCGAGGTTCGTCGGGCGGACGAGCTCGCGGGCGAGCAGCGCCTGGTCGGCGGCGGCGTCCAGGCCCTCGCGCCAGGCCGAACGGAAGCACAGGCGCTTGCCGTCCCAGGAGAAGAACGCGCCGCCGTCGTAGCCGGGGCTGTTCGTGACCCGGCGCACGTCGGAGCCGTCCAGCGCCATCGTGTACAGCTCGAGGTCGCCGCTGCGGGCCGAGGTGAAGACGATGCGGTCGCCCGCCGGCGAGACGACGGCCTCGGCGTCGTAGCCGGGCACGTCGGTGAGGCGGCGCAGGTCGCTGCCGTCGGGGCGCACGGTGAACAGGTCGTAGGACGACCACACGGGCCAGACGTAGCCGAGCTTGGGGTCGAACTTGGGCGGCGTGGGGGGGGCGTCGCCCGCCAGGTGCGTCGAGGCGAAGACGATGCGCTCGTCGCCCGGCAGGAAGAACGAGCAGGTCGTGCGCCCCTTGCCCGAGCTCACCTGGCGCAGGCCGCTGCCGTCGGGGGCCATGGTGTAGATCACGTCGGCGGCGTAGGGCGCGCGCGTGCTCTGGAAGACGATGCGCTGCTCGTCGTGCGACCAGTAGGCCTCGGCGTTCTCCCCGCCGAAGGTGAGCTGCACGAGCCGACCGAAGTGGCGCTCGCCGGGGAACGGCGCCCGCTCCACGGCCGGGGGACGGGGCCCCAGGTAGGAGAGGAACCACCAGGCGAGGAGACCGGCCAGGCCGAGGGTGAGCACGATGCGCATGCGGCTACTGTGGCGCCCCGGGCGCGCCCGTTCCACTTCCGACGGGGGGCGGAGGCGGGCGGGCCGGCGCCGCGCGGACCGGCCGGTGGGTAGTGTCCTACTTCGCCCTCTGGACGCTGGACGGGGGCACACCGGGGCGCTG
>CAZPOZ010000332.1:0-4268 GCA_964588235.1 uncultured Planctomycetales bacterium | reverse complement strand
TCCACCAGGTTCTCGGCCGTCTCGCCCATCAGCTGGTCGGCCAGGCGGCAGTGGAAGCCGTCGTGGAACATCCCGTCCACGATCTGCTCGTGGCCGAGCCGGTACCCCCAGCGCCCCTTGAGGAGGTAGTAGGGCGTGTTGCTCATGCTCTCCATGCCGCCGGCGAGCACGACCTCCGCGTTGCCCAGGCGGATCGCGTCGGCCCCCAACAGCACGCTCTTGAGCCCCGAGCCGCAGGCCATGTTCACCGTGAACGCCGGCCGCTCGACGGGCACGCCGGCCCGCACGGCGGCCTGCCGCCCGGTGGAGGGCCCCTGCCCGGCCTGGCGGCCGTGCCCGAAGATCGCCTGATCGACCGCCTCCGGGCGCACGCCCGCGCGCTGGAGGGTGGCCTGGGCCGAACGGACCGCCAGGTCGGGGGCCGACAGGGGCGCGAGCGTGCCCCCGAACCGGCCGATGGGCGTGCGCACGGCGCCTGCCAGGTAGATCGCCTCGGCCATCGGGGGGCTCCACGGGGTCGCGGGGGACGGGCCCGGATCCTACCGGGTGCACGTCGTGGGCCGCAGACGACCCCCGGGTGCGGAGGGCCTTGGCGGCAGGGGCGCGGCGGGTAGCCTCTGCGGTCCCCACGGAGGGGCGTCATGGCGGCCAAGAAGAAGGCCTCGAAGCCCGCGAGCCCGGACCAGCCGGCCGAGAAGCCCGCGCCCGCGCCGGCCAAGCCCCCGGCGGCCGCGGCCGCGCGGCCCGGGGCGAAGGGCGGGGCGGCGGGGAAGGCTCCCGCCGCGCCTCCCCGCGCCAAGCCTCCGTCCCGCCGGGCGCAGCCGGCGCCGGCCGACCCCGTGGAGCACGCCGGTCCGCCGGCGGCACCGGAGGCGCCCGCGAAGGCGGCCCCCGCGAAGCCGGCCCCGGCCAAGGCGGGCCCGGCGGCGCCCAAGGCCGCGCCCAAGCCTGCCCCGAAGCCGGCGACGAAGCCGGCGACGAAGCCGGCGCCGAAGCCGGCGCCGAAGCCTGCACCGCGTTCCCGCGGCGCCGACCTGGACGACCTGGACGGTCCCGACGACGACGACCTCGAGGACGAGGACCGGCCGCGGCGTCCCCCGCCCCGCGCCACGCCCGAGGCCGCCGAGGGCGTCGGAGGCGAGGAGGCCGAGCCGGGCGACGAGGAGGAGGCGGCGCCCGCCGCCGCGGCGGCCGCGGGGGGCGAGCCCGCCGCCAAGAAGCCGGCCGCGCCGCGCCCGGTGCCGCCCATGCCCGCGCGCAAGCCCGGGGTGATCACCTTCGCGTTCAGCCCGGACGCCGACGACGCCTTCATGGTCTACGCGCTGGCGCACGGCAAGGTCGAGACCGAGGACCGGCGCTACGAGCTGATCCGGTCCGACATCGCGCGGCTCAACGAGGAGGCGACGAAGGGCACCTACGACGTGACGGCCTTCTCGTTCGGTGCCTGGCCGTCGATCGTGGAGCGCTACTTCGTGCTCCCCTGCGGTGGCTCGTTCGGCGACCAGGTCGGTCCCGTGGTCGTGAGCAAGACGCCCGTGCGCAGCAGCGAGGTGAACGGGTTGACGGTGGCCGTGCCGGGGCTCAACACGACGGCCACGCTGGTGCTCCGGCTCTGGCTGCACCCCAACCGCCTGACCCTGGTCAACGTGCCGTTCGACCAGGTGATGAGCGCCGTCAAGGCGGGCAAGGCCCGGGCGGGGCTGCTGATCCACGAGGGGCAGCTGACGTACAAGGCCGAGGGCCTCACGCGCGTGATGGATCTCGGGCAGTGGTGGGGGGAGAAGACCGAGGGCCTGCCGCTGCCGTTGGGGGGCAACGCGATCCGTCGCGACCTGCCGCCGGAGGAGCGCACGAAGATCCAGCTCGATCTCAAGCGCTCGATCGCCTACGCGCTGGGCCATCGGGAGGAGGCGCTGGAGTACGCGGCGCCGTTCGGCAGGGGGCTGCCCAAGCCGCTGCTCGAGAAGTACGTGAGCACCTACGTCAACGAGCTGACGCTCGACTTCGGCGAGCGCGGACGGCAGGCGGTGCACGCGCTCTACGACGAGGCCGTGCGCCTGCGGCTCCTCAAGCAGCGCGTGGATCTCGAGTTCCCGTAGCCCGCCCGGGGGGCGTCGCGTGACCCGCCGGCCGCGGGCGGCGATGTGGGGGTGGACCCGACCGGAACCCCCCGTGCGCCCGTTCTTCCGCGGCCCCGCCCTCCCTGCGTCGCTCACGCTGCTGCTCACCGGGGCCCTGCTCGCCTCCGAGCGAGCCTCCCGGGCGCCGGGGACCTGGTCGTCCCGGAGCGCCGGGAGCGGCGACCCCGCCGCCCCGGCGCTCCGCTTCGCCACCCCCGAGCTCGACCTCGGCCTGCTCGAGCCGGGCGCCCTGGTGGAGCGGCCCCTGCCCTGGTCGCGGGCCGGCCCTGGGCCGGTCCGCCTCGTGGCCCTCACCACCTCGTGCGGCTGCCTCGCCTGGGGGGCCGGGCCGGAGGGCCTTCCCGAGCAGCTCGGGGCGGGCGACCAGGGCACGGCGCGGCTGCGCCTGCGCGCCCCCACGAGACCGGGCCCCGTGGATCTGGTGGCGCGCGTCGTCCTCGACCTGCCGGCGCCGGAGGCGACGGCGTCGGTGCGCGTGCGAGGCTTCGTGGGGGGCGTGCTCGTGGTGGAGCCGGAGTCCGTCGACCTGGGGCGGCGTACGGCGGGGTCCCGCGTGCCGCTGCGGTGGGCGGTGCACCTGCCGCCGGGGCTCGAGGGTGCGCCGGTCGTGGCCGCGCTGACCCCGTGGAGCGGGACGGTGCGGGCGGTGGGGGCGGCGCTGGTCCGGCAGCGGGGGCCCGACCTCGAGGCGGACCTGCACCTGCCCCTGGCCTCCGGCCCGGCGACGGCCGCGCTGCGGGTGGAGGCCCCCGGCGCGGGCGCCGTGGTCGTCCCGCTGCGGGCCGTGCTCGTCCCGACGCCCGGCCGCGCGGGCGCCCGCCGCTGAGGACGGCCTCCGGCGGCCTTCGCCTATCCCCCGAGCCGGGGGCTCGTGGCGGCCGTCGCGAACGGCGGGCGCACGGTCCAAGCGCGGCGCACCCTCGTCCGCAGCAGGAACCACGACACGAAGAGGGCCGTCGTCGCCGTGCGCGTGATCCAGGGGAATGCCGGGGGCAGCGTGTGTCTCAGGTCCACCAACACGCCGTCGCGATGTGCCGGGCCGAAGCCGAACAGCATCGGGATGCGGAACCAGTAGTAGGTGCTCACCGCCGCCGCGGCGAAGGCCAGGACGAGCGTCCGCTCACGCGCGGGGCCGAGCAGGCGCGCGGCGAGGAGGAACGCACCGAGGGAGCCGGCCAGGCCCAGGGTGGGCAGGCCGTAGGCCGGGCCCAGAGCCGCCGTCTCGAGGGGCCCCAGGCGCGCGGCGACCAGGAACCAGCCCAGGATGAAGCCCGGCAGGCCCCCGGCGATGAGCACCCCACCCCACCGCGCCGAGGCCGGATGCCTGACCAGCAGGGGGTGCATCTGCGCCGTGCTGTCGGGGCACACGAGCAGGCAGCGCTCGCAGGCCTGGCAGTGCGCGTTGGGGGGCGTGAGCGCCGGGACGGCTCCGTACAGACGCTCGACCGGGTGGACCGGGCAGAGGGAGGAGCACCAGGCGCTCTTCCACTCGAACACGGAGCCCAGCGTGAGCGCGAGCGCGGCCACCGCGAGCAGGAGGGCCCCCGTCAGCGGGCCGTTGGAGTCCAGCGCCACGTGGCGCAACGGCACGATCAGGTAGAGCAGGGCGACGGCGGCCAGGAACAGCCGGGCCTGGCCGTGCGCCGAGAGGTGGCGCCGCCGGGACCAACCCCAGCGCCGGGCCGCAAGCGCGGTGGTGGACAGGGGGCAGAGGTTGCGCCAGACGCCGGGGGCGAACACGAGCAGCGCGGGCGCCACCGGGATGAGGACGTTCCACAGCGCCGTCAGGCCCAGGCTCGGCGCCACCAGCAGCGCCGCGACGATCGCGGCGCCCACGCCCCAGGCCATGGCGCGCACGACGACCCAGGCCCCCGTGCCCGCAGCCCGCGCCGGGGGGGCCCCCGAGGGGAGCCGGCCGGCCGGGCGCCCTGCCCCTGCGACCGCCGTGTGGCCCGTGTGGTTCATCCGCCCGACGCCGTGCTCAGGCGTGCTTCGTCACGCCCAGGCGCGCGCCCACGCGCGCGAACGCCGCCAGGGCCGCGTCCACGTCCTCCGTGGAGTGCGCCGCCGAGATCTGCACGCGGATGCGCGCCAGGCCCTTGGGCACCACGGGGTAGGAGAAGCCGA
>CAZPOZ010000331.1:0-4282 GCA_964588235.1 uncultured Planctomycetales bacterium | reverse complement strand
TGAGCCGCCCCGACTCGGCGCGCTCGAGCCCGCCGAGCAGGGCGAGCAGGGTGGACTTCCCCGAGCCCGACGGCCCCATGATCGCCGTGACGGTCCCGGCCTCGATGCGCAGGTCCAGGCCCGTGAGCACGGGCTGGCGCAGGCGTCCCTCCCCGTAGGAGGCGCACAGCCGCTCGGCCCGCACGACCGGGGCGCCGTCCGCCGGGGTCGGCGCCCCCCCGGGGGCCGGGCCCGGCCCGTCCGGAGGGCGCCCGCTCACCGGTCGATCTGGGCGCGTTGGAGCGCGCCGGAGTAGTCCACGTAGACGGTCTTCCACTCGGTGAAGACGTCCAGGCCCGCGATCCCGGCCTCGCGGTGGCCGTTGCCCGTCGCCTTGACGCCCCCGAAGGGCAGGTGCACCTCCGCGCCGATCGTGCCGTTGTGCACGTAGACGATGCCGGTGCGGAACGCGCGCATGGCCTTCATCGCCGACGCCAGGTCGCGCGTGATGATCGCGCCCGACAGGCCGTAGGGCGTGCCGTCGTGCACCTCGAGGGCCTCGTCGAGATCCTTCACCGGCAGGATCGCCGTGACGGGCCCGAAGATCTCCTCCTGGGCGATGCGCATGCGCGGGGTCACGTCGGCGAACACGGTGGGCTCGAAGAAGCAGCCGCGCCGCAGCGCGGCCGGCAGGCGGGGCCGGCCGCCGCCCGCCACCAGCCGTGCGCCGTCCTCGTCGCGCCCGATCGCCACGTAGCGCTCGACCTTCTCGACCGCCGCCGGCCGGACCAGCGGCCCCACCTCCACGCCTTCCTCCCAGCCGTGCCCCACGCGCAGGGCCCGCGCACCGGCGGCGACGCGCTCGACCAGGCGGGGGTAGATGCCGCGCGTGGCGATCACGCGGCTGCCCGCCGTGCAGCGCTGGCCCGAGGTGCCGTAGGCCGACCACAGGATGGCGCGCACGGCGAAGTCCAGGTCGGCGTCGTCCAGCACCACGATGGCGTTCTTGCCCCCCAGCTCCAGGTGGACGCGCTTGAGCAGGGGGGCCGCGACCGCGTTCACCGCCCGGCCCGTGGCGTTGCTGCCCGTGAAGGAGAGCACGGCCACGTCGGGGTGGGCCACGAGCGCGGCGCCCGCCTCCTCGCCCGTGCCGTGCACCAGGTTCACCACGCCCGGCGGCACCCCCGCCTCGACGAGCGCCTCCACGTAGGCCGTGGCGCAGCCGCCCGTCTCCTCCGAGGGCTTGAGCACCACGGCGTTGCCCGCCACGAGCGCGGGCAGGCTCTTCCAGGAGGGGATGGCGACCGGGAAGTTCCAGGGCGTGATCAGGCCGCAGACGCCCACCGGCTCGCGCAGCGTGAAGCACAGCTTGTCGGGCAGCTCGCTGGGCGTGGTGGCGCCGAAGAGCCGGCGGCCCTCCGCGGCCATGTAGTAGGCCATGTCGATGGCCTCCTGCACGTCGCCCAGCGCCTCGGCGCGCACCTTGCCCATCTCGGCGTTCACGATCCGGGCCAGCGCCGGCTTGCGCTCCTCCAGCAGGCGCGCGGCCCGGAAGAGGATCTCGCCGCGGCGCGGCGCCGGCAGGGCGGCACCGCCGGGCCGCGCGCGCCGGGCCGCCTCGACCGCGGCCTCGATCTCGCGGCCGCCCGAGCGCGGGGCCCGGCCGATGCTGCGCCCCGTGGCAGGATCGACGATCGGCAACGACTTCCGTCCGGGCCCGCTCCAGGCGCCGCCCACGAGGTTGCGCGCGACGATCCGGGGGGCGGGGGCGGCCATGGCGGTTCCTCCGGGACGGCTCCGCACCCTACGGCCGGGGCGGGCCCGCGCCCCGGAACGCGTGGAGCGCGGTGGTGTCCGAGGTTGGTTCCCCTGCGCGCGAGCGGCGCGCTGGGCTGGGGGCGCTCAGGCCCGCATCGGCTCGTTGCGTAGGCCGGCGCGTGCCAGCGCCGCCGGGGCCCGCGGCGGCTCAGGGCCGTGCGGCCGGGCCGGCCAGGCGCAGGTGGACCCGCCCGGCCAGGGCGGCCTCCAGGTCCTTGCGGCCGCGCCGCGGGGCGCCCAGGCGCGCGCCCCGGCCCGCGGGGGCCTCGGCGCCGAGCGCCAGCAGGCCCGTCCACACGGGCCAGGGATGCGGCTCGCCGGCGTCGTCGCCCGTCGCGGCCACGGCCCACTCCGCGCTGCCGTCCCAGTCGGCCAGCCCCTCGGCGTGGGCCAGGGCCTGCCCGGCCAGGCGCGCCTCCTCGATCACGCGCCGTCGGCCCTCCTCGGCGGCCGGAGCGGCGTTGCCCCGCAGCCCGCCCCGGAGCGCCACGCCCCGCGCGCCCGCCACCGCGTTCATCAGCTCGGCGTCGGTGGGCAGGCGCAGGCCCCGCGCGCGCGCGAAGGCCTGCGCCTGCTCGAAGCTGAGCCCGGCCAGGGCCGCGTCCAGGGCGGCGCCGGTGGGACGCGCCGTCGCCCAGGGGGCCGGGGTCAGGCGCCCGCGGTCGGCGGCCGGGGCCGCGTCGAGGAAGGCGGCGTACTCGCGGGCGGTCGTGCGCCGGGCCGCCAGCAGGTAGGGGGGTTGCAGCGCCTCGAAGGCGTCGGCGCTGGCCGCCCGCGCGGGGTCGAGGCTCGGGAACCAGGCCCCGCCGTAGGAGAGCAGCCCGGCCTGAGCGCCCTCTTCCCGGGGCAGGGACACCCGCAGCACGCTCGTCACGCCCGGCGGCGCGAGCAGGGTCAGCAGCGTGCGCAGCCGCCCGGGCGCGCTCAGGCGCAGGCGCCAGAGCCCCGGCACCAGCGGGCCGCCGGCCAGCGCGACCGCCTCCCCCCGCGCGTCGCCCGCGCCCGACAGGCGCCGGCCCTCCACGGTCACGCCCTGGGCGTCGGCCTCGAGCGTGATCCGCGCGGGGGCCTGGTCGGCCCAGGCCACGATCTTGCGCTGGTGGGTCGCGCTGAGCGCCTTGCCCGCGCGCAGATCCTCCACCAGGTCGCGGGCCGTCTCGATGGCGTGGTCGCGGGCGAAGTCGGCGTCGCCGCCGGCGCGCTGCTCGAGCGCGGCCTCGATGGCCTCGGCGCGGGCCTCCTCGCCCGCCTCCGCCAGCGCGTCGGCCTCCGCCAGGAGGCGCGCGATCTCGGCGCGGTAGCCCTGTTCGCGGGTGCTCAGCTCCCGACGGAAGCCCAGCGTCGTGACCAGGAGCGCCGCGAGCGCCACGGCGCCGACCGCCACGGCCGTGCGGTGGCGGCGCACGAAGCGGGCGAGGCGCTCCCCGAGGCCCGGGCGCCGGCGGGAGATCGGCTCGTGCGCCAGGGTGCGGTCCAGGTCGTCGGCCAGGGCGTCGGCGCTCTCGTAGCGCCGCGCAGGGTCCTTCGCCAGGCAGACGAGCGTGATCGTCTCGAGGTCGCGGGGCAGGCGCGGCACGAGCGCGGAGGGGGGCGTCGGCTCGGCCTCCGCGATCAGGCGGATCAGGCCCATGGCCGAGTCGGCCTGGAACGGCGGCGCGCCCGTGAGCAGCTCGTAGAGGGTCACGCCCAGCCCGTAGAGGTCGGAGCGGGCCGAGACCTTCGAGGGATCGCCCGCCACCAGCTCGGGGCTCATGTAGTAGGGGGTCCCGACGAGCATGCCCGTCGTGGTCAGCCCCGCGGCGGTGGTCTCCTTGGAGAGGCCGAAGTCGGTCACCACCACGCGGCCGTCCCGCCGCAGCATCAGGTTGGCGGGCTTCACGTCGCGGTGCACGACGCCGTGCGCGTGGGCGTGCGCCAGGGCGCGGGCGGCCGCGCTCACGTGGCGCGCGGCCTCGTCGGGCGGCAGCCGTCCCCGCGACGCCAGCACCCGGGCCAGGTCCTCGCCCTCGACCTTCTCCATGGCGAACCAGTGGAGCCCGGCGGTCTCGCCCACCGCGTAGACGGGGAGCAGGCCCGGGTGGGAGAGGCGCGCCGCGGCGCCGGCCTCGGCCTTGAAGCGCGCCACGAAGAGCGGGTCCTGGCCAACGCCCTCGGCCAGCACCTTCAGCGCCACGGCCCTCGAGAGGCTCTCCTGCCAGGCCTCCCAGACCACGCCCATCGCGCCGCGGCCGAGCTCGCGCCGCAGGACGAAGTCGCCGAACCGGTCGCCGGCCGCGGGCATGCGCGCTCGAGAGCCTCCCGGGAGCCGCCCGGGATTGAACCCGAACGCGCGCGGGACGGCGCCTGCGGCGCGGGTCCGAAGGGCCTCCGTCCTCCCGCCTCGAGCCTGGACCGGCGGAACCGGCCCGGTGGGGTCGCCTCGGCCCCGGCGCTAGTGTCCTGAGTTGGAAGTCCTGTTGCAGTAGCGCGCGACGCTTGCCAGGAT
>CAZPOZ010000330.1:0-4282 GCA_964588235.1 uncultured Planctomycetales bacterium | reverse complement strand
CCGGGGCCGCGCCCCCCTCCTCCCTCCCCCCCCGGAGCCGCTCGAGCCCGCATGGCCGTCTGGAAGATCGCCAAGCCTTCCCGCTGCTCCGCCGTCACGGGCGAGCCCTTCCCCCACGACGCCGAGATCGTGGCCGCGCTGTTCGGCGAGGACGAGGAGACCTCCGACGACAAGGTCAAGGGCAGCGGCCTGGCACGACGGGACTTCCTGCCCGCCGAGGCGACCCCGGAGAGGCTGGCCGGCGCGTACTGCGTCTGGCGCACGCGGACCCCGCCCGAGGTGCCCGCCCACCAGCGTCCGCTCGACCTGGACATGGCGCGCGAGCTGCTCGAGCGGCTGCTGGCCGAGGGCGCCGAGGCCAAGGCCGGCGTGGCCCTCGCGCTCGGGCTGATGCTCGTGCGCAAGCGCCGGCTCGTGCTGCTCGAGCAGCGCCCGGCCACCCTGCTCGTGCGCTGGCCGAAGGACGAGCAGGGCTTCGAGCTGCCCGCGCCCACGCTGACCGACGCCGAGGCCGAGGCCCTGCAGCAGGAGCTGCTGCGCCTGTTCGGGGCCTGACGGACGACGAGCCCTCCCGCGGCGTCGGCCGGCAGGGGTACGATCGGCGCGTGCACCAGGTGCTGTCACGGAAGTACCGGCCGCTGCGCTTCGCCGACATGGTCGGCCAGGAGCACGTGGCCGCGCTGCTCTCCAACGCGCTGCGCGCGGGGCGCGTGGGGCACGCCTACCTCTTCGTCGGGCCGCGGGGCGTGGGCAAGACCACCTCGGCGCGCATCTTCGCCAAGGCGATCAACTGCGCCCGGCGCGTCGCGCAGGCCGGCGAGGCCGAGCCCTGCGGCGAGTGCGCCTCCTGCCGCGACGTGACCGCCGGCGGCGACCTGGACGTGCACGAGATCGACGCCGCGAGCAACAACGCGGTGGACGACGTGCGGGCGCTGCGCGAGCAGGTCGGCTACGCGCCCGTGCGCTCGCCCTACCGCATCTGGATCGTGGACGAGGTCCACATGCTCTCGCTGGCGGCGTTCAACGCCTTCCTCAAGACGCTCGAGGAGCCGCCGTCCCACGCGAAGTTCCTCTTCTGCACGACCGAGGAGCATCGGCTGCCGGTCACCTTCCGCAGCCGCTGCCAGGTGGTGGAGTTCCGCCCGATCGCCCCGGCCGTCATGCGCGCCCGCCTGGAAGCCCTGGCCGCGCGCGAGGGGGCCGAGGTGGAGGCCGGCGTGCTCGAGCGCATCACCGCCGGCGCGCTCGGCGGGCTGCGCGACGCCGAGTCCCTGCTCGAGCAGCTCCTGGCCGGGTCGCCCGACCGGCGCGTGACCCTGGCCGCCTTCGACGCCCTCTCGGGGCGGGCCCCCGAGGAGCGGCTGGCGGCCCTGACCGCCGCCGTGGAGGCCGCCGACGCCCCCGGCGCGCTGGACGCGGTGGACGCCTGCCTCGCCGGGGCCACCCGGCCGGGCGTGCTGATCGACCAGTGGCTCGAGGCGCAGCGCAGGGCCCTGGTGGACGCGGCCCGGGGCGGGGACGGCGGGGCCCTCGCCCGCGCCTCGCGCGCGCTGGACGTGCTGCTGGGCAAGCGGGCGCACCTGCGGGCCGGGGCCGACGGCCCGCTCGTGCTGCAGGCCGCCGCCGTCGAGCTGGCCCGCCTGCCGCTGGCCCGCGACCTGGACCGGCTCGTGGAGGCGCTGCGCAGCCGGGGCGCGGGAGCCTCGGGGGGCGCGGGGGGCGGGCCCGCGCGGCCTCGCGAAGGGCCCTCCAGCGCCGGTCCCCCGCGCTTCGTCCGGGCGGCGCCGGTCCCGGGCCCGGCCGCCGCCCTTCCCGAGGCCCTCGACCGCCCCGGATCCGCCGCCGACCCCGGGACGGCGCCCGAGAAGCCGGACGGGCCCGGACCGTCGCCCGGCGCGGGCGGAACGCCAGCGCCGCCCTCGGCGGCGTGGGCAGCGGTGCGCGACCGCTGGCCGGCGATGCTCGAGGCCGCCGGCCGGCGCGGCGTGCGGCTGCGCGACGCCCTGCGCCGGGCCGAGCCGCTGGGCATCGCCGACGGCCGGCTCAGCCTGGCCTTGGCCCGCAGCGAGCTGATGGCCCGGGCGACGCTCGAGCGGCGCGAGATGGTGCAGGCCTTCCGCCAGCTGGCCCGCGAGCTGCTCGGGCTCGAGCTGACCCCGCGGGTCGAGACGGCCGCCGACCGCGGCGGGCTGGCCGGGAGCGACGCCCGGCTGCGCGAGCACCCGGCCGTCGTGGCGGTGGCCGAGGCCCTGGGGGGGCGCGTGCTCGCCGCCGAGCGCGAGCGCCCCGATGTCGGCGCCTCCGGCGGGGTGGCCGGCGCCTCCGGCGGGGCGGCCGGCGCCTCCGGCGGGGCGGCCGGCGCGTGAGCGGGCCCACGCCCCCGTCCCTCGAACGCCTGATCGGCGAGCTCGAGCAGCTGCCCGGCATCGGGCGGCGCACGGCCGAGCGCCTGGCGCACCACCTCCTGCGCGCGCCCGAGGAGCGGGCGCTGGCCCTGGCCGACGCGCTGCGCGGCGTGCGCGCCCAGGTGCGCCCCTGCTCGCGCTGCCGCGCGCCGGCCGAGGCCGACCCCTGCCCCATCTGCGCCGACCCTTCCCGCGACGCCTCCCTGCTGCTGGTCGTCGAGCAGGCCCGCGACCTGGTGGCGCTGGAGGCGGGCCGCATCTGGCGCGGGCTCTACCTCGTGCTGGGGGGGCGCTTCGCCCCCCACGACGGAGAGGGCGCGGCCGGGCTGCCGCTCGAGGCGCTCCTGGCGCGCGCGCGCGCGCTCGGCGTGCGCGAGGTCGTGCTCGCCACGAACGCCGACTTGGAGGGGGACGGCACGGCGCTGCTGCTGCTCGAGGCCCTCGGGGCGGCGGGCGTGCGCGTCTCGCGGCTGGCGCGGGGCCTGCCCGCCGGCGGCCAGATCGAGCACCAGAGCGCGGCCGTGCTGGCCGAGGCGCTGGAGGGGCGCCGCGCGGTCGATCCGCGGTAGACTGAGGGCGACATGCGCCTCGAAGTCGGGCTCAACCTCAGGCTCTCCCAGCAGCTGCGGCTCGCGCCGCAGATCATCCAGTCGATCGAGATCCTGCAGCTGCCCACGCTCGACCTGAAGGAGCTGATCGAGAACGAGCTGCAGGAGAACGAGGCCCTCGAGGTGGTCGAGCCGGCGGTCGAGGCCCTGCCCGAGCCGGCGCAGGCCTTCCCCGGGGGCGGCGACGGCGACGCCGACGGCGACGACGACGCCGAGCGCACGCTCGAGCGCCTGGCCGCGCTGGCGGAGGCCGAGCGCGGGCCCGACGGCTCCCGCAGCCGCGCGGCCGGGGCCGAGGCGGCCGACCGCAAGCTCGAGGCCCTGCAGAACGCGCCCGACGAGGGCTCCGGGCTCGCCGACCACCTGATGGTCCAGCTCGAGGAGCTCAAGCTCCCCGCCGACGTGCGGGCCGCCGCCGAGGAGCTGATCTTCAACCTGGACGACCGCGGCCTGCTGCCCTGCTCCCTGGAGGAGGCGCTGGCGGGGATGGATCCCCCCGTGCCGCCCGACGTGGGGCTGAGGGCGCTCAAGGTGGTGCAGGGGCTCGAGCCCCGGGGCGTGGGGGCCCGCGACCTGGTCGAGTGCCTGCTGCTCCAGATCGGCGACGACGACCCCGACGCCGAGCTCAAGCGCACGCTGATCCGTGACCACCTCGAGGACCTCAAGCGCAACAAGCTGCCCCGGATCGCCAAGGCCCTGGACCTCTCGCTGGACGACCTCTACCTGCTCAAGCGCAGCCTGAACGACCTGACCACGCGCCCGGGCGCCGGCTGGTCCTCCGAGCGTCCCCGCTACATCCGGCCCGACGTCGTCGTGGAGTGGCAGGACGGCGACTACGTCGTGCGCCTGGTCAACGACGCGCTCCCCAAGGTGGGCATCAGCGCCCACGTGAAGACCCTGCTGCGCGAGGCGCGCAACGACCCCAAGCTGCGCGAGCACCTCAAGCGCAAGGTGGACCTGGCCAAGTGGCTCATCGAGGCCATCGCGCAGCGGCAGAACACGCTCGAGCGCGTGGCCAAGGAGATCGTCGCCCGCCAGCGCGACTACTTCGAGCTCGGCGTGAGCCACCTGCGGCCGCTCAAGATGCAGGAGGTCGCCGACACGCTGGGGATCCACGTCTCCACGGTCAGCCGCGCGATCAGCGAGAAGTACGTGCAGGAGCCCCGTGGCATCACGCCGCTGAAGTTCTTCTTCACCGGCGGGACCGAGAACGAGGACGGCGGCGTCGAGTCGCGGCTCTCGGTCAAGGAGCGCGTGCGCGAGATCATC
>CAZPOZ010000329.1:0-4302 GCA_964588235.1 uncultured Planctomycetales bacterium | reverse complement strand
GAGGCCGACGGGCGTGCGCGGCTGATCGACCTGGGCCTGGTGGGCCGCCTGCGCGCGCCGGCCGGCGACGCCGAGGCCGGCGCCAGCGACCAGGCGGGGATGACCGTGGGGACGGTCGAGTACCTCTCGCCCGAGCAGGCCCGGGGGCGCACCGACCTCGACGCGCGCAGCGACGTGTACGCCCTGGGCGTCACCCTCTACCACATGGTCGTCGGCGAGGTGCCCTTCCAGGGCGCCACCGACTTCGAGGTGATGGCCAAGCAGATCATGTCGGCCATGGACAGCGAGAAGGTCAAGACGCGTCGGATCACGCCCGAGATCCACTTCCTGATCGCGAAGATGACGGCCAAGGAGCGCGAGTCGCGCTTCCCCACGATGGGCGAGGTGGCGCGCCAGATCCGCGGCTACCTGCCCGGGGGCCTGGTGCCGGTCGATCTCGGGGGGGCGGGCGCCCCGGTCCCGGCGCCGGCGCTCGGCCGAGCCCTCCCGGTGGCGCAGCCCGTCCTGCGGGCGCAGAGGCCGCCCGTCGCGATGCCCGTCGCGACCCCGGTGGCGAGGCCGGTCGCGGCGCCGGTCGCGCCGCCGGTCGCGATGCCGGTCGCGGCACCCAAGGTGCCGCCCACGCTGCCGCCGGTCGCGATGCCGGTCGCGGCACCCAGGGTGCCGCCGACGCTGCCGCCCAAGGTGCCGCCCACGGTGCCGCCCACGGCGGCGCCCGTCGCGCGGCCGGTCGTGCCGCCGGTGAAGCCGGCGCCGGTGCCCACGAAGAAGCGACGCCCCTCCTGACCGATGAGCCCCGGAGCGCCCCCCGACTCCCCCGGCGCCGAGCCCTGGTACGCAGAGGGCCTCCACTTCGGCTGCACCGCCTGCGGCAAGTGCTGCACGGGGAGCCCGGGCTACGTGTGGGTCACGCCCGAGGAGATCGCGCGCCTGGCGCGCTTCAAGGGCCTGAGCGTCGAGCGCTTCCAGCGCCAGTACGTGCGCCGCGTGGGCCGGCGCCTCTCCCTGGTCGAGCGGCGCAACGGCGACTGCGTGCTGCTCGAGGGCGGCAAGTGCAGCGTCTACGCGGTCAAGCCCACCCCCTGCTCGACCTTCCCCTTCTGGGACGGTCCCCTGTCGAGCCCCGAGGCCTGGCAGGAGACGGCCGCGCGCTGCGAGGGCATCGGGCAGGGCGTGCGCTTCTCGCGCGGGGAGATCGAGCGCATCCACGCGGGCGACGGCGCCCTGCTGCTCGAGAAGCTGGCCGCGCCGGAGGAGCGCCCCCCCCAGGGGCCACCGGTCGGGAAGCCGGCGGCGGGGCCCGGCGCGCCGCCGACGCCCGCCCAGTGGGAGGCGGCCCTCGCCGACCTGGACGCGCTGTATGCGGAGCTCGAGCGTGAGCTGCCGCGCTGGCGCTTCACCTGCGCCGCCTCCGGAGCCTGCTGCGACTTCGACCGCCACGGGCACCGGCTCTACGCGAGCACGCTGGAGGCCGAGGCCTTCTTCCGCCGCTCGGGGCCCGCGCGCGCCAACGAGGACCCGCGCCTGTGCCCGGCCTACGGGCCCGACCGCCTGTGCAAGGCCCGCAGCGCGCGCATGCTCGGCTGCCGCACCTACTTCTGCGGCCCGTACCCCGCGGGCCGTCCCGAGGAGCTGCACGAGCCCTTCCACCGGCGCGTGCGCGAGCTGCACGAGCGCCACGGCATCCCCTACGCCTACCGCGACGTGCTCGCCTGGGCGGCGGAGCGGCGCCCGGCCGGGGGGGGCGCGTGACCGGCCCGCTCCCGCCCGCCGTGGCCGAGGTGGCCGGGCTCGTGCGCGCCTTCGCCGCCACGCTGGAGCGCGCCGACGCGCTGCCCCGGGCCGCGCTGCTGGACGCGCTGGTGGGCCAGCTCGGGCGCCTCCTGGCCGCGGGCAGCGCCCTCCCCGATCCGGCTCCGGTGGACGACCCGCCCGAGCATGCGGCCCCGGCCCCGCGCGGGCCGCTCGAGCGCGCCCTGGCGGAGGCCGACGTCTACCGCAGCGTCTTCGACCCGTTCGACGCCGAGGGGGGGGACGACCCGCCCTCCCGCCGTTCGCTCGTGGACGACCTCGGGGCGCTGTACGAGGAGTGGGTGCGCCCGCTGCGCTCCCTGGAGGACGGGCACGTCGAGGACGCCGCCTTCGAGTGGCGCTTCAGCCTGCGCGGGCACGGCGGGCGGCTGGCGACGGCCGTGCTCCACGCGCTCCAGGCCCTGCGGTCGCTCCACGAGGACGAGGACGAGGACGGGGCCGGGCCGGAGGCGGCCGCCTCCTGAGACGACGGGCGGCGCTCGCGGTCGGGCGGCGCCCCGTCCACAATGCGCCCATGCGCCGGCCGCTGCTCGTCCTGCCCGTCCTCGCGCTGGCCATCGCGGCCGTGGCCGCCCAGGCCTGGGCGGCGGCCGGACGCGCGGCCCGCGACGAGCTGGTGGAGCGGGGCCGGGGCGTGGCCGACGTGGTGGCGGCGGCCGTGGCGGAGTCGCGCGGGCGCGCGCGGGCGCTGGAGGAGCGCGAGCACCAGCGCCTGGAGGCGGCGGCGCGGCGGCTGAGGGCCGAGCTCGCGTTGCCCGCCGGGCCGGCCCAGGCCCGCCTCCCGGCCCTGGCCGAGGAGGAGCGCCTGGGCCGCGTGCACCTGCTGGGGGCCGGGGGCGCGCGCCTGGCCCGCTACGCCCGCGAGCCCCTGGGCGCGCTCCCCACGGGCGAGGCGCCGGGCCCGGCGCTCGGGGGGGAGGCCGAGTGGCAGCGCGCGGCGGCGCTGGCCGCGCCGCTGCTCGCGGGCGAGCGCGAGACGCTGCGCGAGGGCGCACGGCCCAACGTGTTCGGCACCCTGCACCGCGTCGCCGTCGGCGTGCGTACGGAGGGTGGCGCCCTGCTCGTCGAGGCCGACGCCGAGGACGTGGCCGCGCTGGCCCGCGGCGCCGACCTCGGCGGCGTGCTCCGGGGCCTGTGCGCGCTGCCCGACGTGCGCCGGGTCCGGCTCGGGCAGGGCGAGGAGGCCGTGGCCGAGGCCGGCGAGCCGGCCCGGCCCGGCGACCTGGCGTTCGAGCGCACGCTGGCCTCGGGCGGCGGGCCGGAGCTCTCGCTCGTGCTGCACCTCTCACCGGAGCGCAGCGACGCGCTGGCCGCAGCCGCGCGGCGCCAGGTGCTGCTCTGGGCGCTCCTGGCCCTGGCCGCGGCGGCCTTCGCCACCCTGGGGCTGGCGCGCCGGGCGGCGCGCCGGGAGCGCGAGGGCCGGCAGGCGCGCGCGGAGCAGCGCGAGCAGCGGCACCTGGCCGAGATGGGCGTGCTGACCGGGCTGCTCGTCCACGAGCTGGCCAGCCCGCTCAACGCGCTGGCCCTGCAGGTCGCCGGCCTCGAGCGCGCGCTCGGGCCGCCGGCCCTCGAGCACGTCGGACGGCTCAAGGCCACGCTGGCGCGCGCCCGGGCCGCCCTGGAGTCCTTCCTGCACCTGGCGCCCGCCGCGCCCGGCGCCGCGGGCGCCTACGGCCCGGCCGAGCTGGCGCTCACCGCACGCGAGCTGGAGCAGGAGCAGTCGGCCGCCCGGGTCGCGCTCGCGGTCGAGCCGGCCGCCGCGGGCCTGCAGGCCGCCGGCCGGCCGGCGGCGCTCGACCAGGCCCTGCGCAACGTGCTGCGCAACGCCTTCCAGGCCTCTCCGGCGGGCGGCGTGGTCGAGGTGGCCTGGCTCGCCCTGGGGGCGGACCGGGTGGGGGTGCGGGTGCGCGACCAGGGGCCGGGCTTCCCCGCCGAGCTCCTCCGGGACGGGCCCGCGCTGGGCCGGGGCCGGAGGCCGGGGGGGCACGGGCTGGGCCTGTTCCTGGCCCGGCGCGTGGCGACGGGCGCGGGCGGGAGCCTCGCGCTCGGGGCGGCCCCCGGAGGCGGGGCCGAGGTGCTGCTCGAGCTGCCCGCCGGGCCCGGAGCCCGCCGATGAGCGCGCTGCGGGTGCTGCTCGTGGAGGACGACCCCGACCAGCGCGAGGCGCTGGCCGCCTGCGTGGCCGCCGAGGGGCGCGAGGTGCGCGCCGTGGCCACGCTGCGGGCCGCGCGGGAGGCGCTGCGGGCCTGGGGCCCCGACGCGGTGGTGACCGACCAGCACCTGCCCGACGGGACGGGGCTGACCCTGATCGAGGAGGCGCGCGCGCTCCCCGACCCGCCGGCGCTGCTGCTCGTCACGGCCTACGGCACGGTCTCGCTCGCGGTGGAGGCCTTGCGCCGCGGGGCCCTGGACGTGCAGGTCAAGCCGGTGGACCCCGACGCCCTGCTGGCCACGCTGGCCCGCGCGCTGGAGTCCCGCGCGCTGGCGGCC
>CAZPOZ010000328.1:0-4304 GCA_964588235.1 uncultured Planctomycetales bacterium | reverse complement strand
CCCCGAGGCGCAGATCGTGTCGAAGGTGTACTCCTCCGCCTCGATGAACTCCTCGACGCTCACCTCGGGCACGTGCCGCGTCTTCGCCAGCGCCGCCGCCAGCTGCCCGCGGTCGTCGCAGCGGTGCGTGTCGGCGCTGCCGGCCCCCGCGATGGGCTTGACGATCAGCGGCCAGCCGATCCGCTCGGCGGCGGCCCAGACCTCGGCCTCGGTGCGCGCGCGCTGGTGCCGGGGGGTGCGGATGCCCGCGCGGTCGAGCACCTGCTTCATCGCCTCCTTGTCGCGGAACGGGATCGCGTGGGCCACGTCCTGGCCGGGCACCGAGAGCGCCTCCCGCAGGCGCGCCGCCAGGATCACGCCGGGCTCCCAGAGGCACTCGACGCGGTCGATGCGCCCGGCCTCGCTCCAGCGGGTGACGGCCTCGACGGTGGCCGGCTCGTCCCAGAGGTTCCTCACCTGCAGGTAGCCGGAGAGCGCCTCGCGCGCCACGGGGTCGAGCCCTGCGGCGGGGGAGTCGCCCACGCCGAGCACGCGCGCGCCCGCCTGGGCCAGGGCGCGCGTGAACAGCGGGATCTCGGGGGGGTACCCCGGCGAGAGCAGCAGGACGGTCAGCGGCACGTCGGGCCTCCGATCAGACGGGCGCGAGCTCGACGCGCACCGTCGAGATCAGGCGCGTGAGCGCCGCGCGCACGACTTCCGTCTCGGGGTGGCGCACGATCACGTAGCCCTCCCCCTCGTAGGTGCCCGTGGGGGCCTGGCCGACCTGGGGCAGGCGGGCGTCCACCACCAGGTGGCCCAGCTCGCGCAGCGCCTCCTGCAGGCCGTGGATCGCGCGGATGCGGCCCCGGCCTCCCTGCCCCCGCAGGTACGCGGCGCCCGCGCTGCTGCGGCGCTCCGGGGGGTCGAAGGTCCCGAACACCGCCAGCCGCGCCCAGGCGGCGTAGAAGTCGACGTCGTGCGCGTAGGAGATCAGCGTGCAGAACTGCGCCCCGGGGGGGCGCGCGGCCACCTCCGAGATCGCCAGCGAGCCGTCGGGGCGCCGGAACCACTCCATGTGGGTCACGCCCGTGCCCATGCCCAGGGCCGCCAGCGCCGCGAAGGCCGCCTTGCGCACGTCGTCGTAGCGGGGCGCGTCCACCTCGCGGGGGATCTGCACGCACCACTGGATCCACGGGTGGCGCAGCACCTCGAGCGGCGTGGGGCGGTAGTGCGAGAGCGAGTGCCAGACGGGGCGCCCGCCGATCGAGACCGTGTCGAAGGAGTGCTCCTCGCCCAGCACGAACTCCTCGAGCAGCACCTCGTGGCCGGCGGTGGGGGCGTGCACGGCCAGGGCCTCGCCCAGCGCCCCGGCGTCGTCCACGCGGAAGGTGGCCTTGGCCCCCGCCCCGGCCGGCGGCTTGACCACCAGCGGGTAGCCGGCCTCCCGGGCGAAGGACCAGGCCTCGGAGGCGCTGGCGCACAGGCGGTGGCGGGCGCAGGGCAGCCCGGCCGCGCGCAGGACCGTCTTCATGCGGGCCTTGTCGCGGAAGTTCTCGGCGGCCGCCACGCTCAGCCCCGGCAGCCCCAGGCGCTCGCGCGCCACCGCCAGGGGGACCTGGGCCTGCTCCAGGGTGCCGATGAGCGCGTCGAGCCCGCCCAGCTGCCCGGCGACGCCGCGCGCCCCGGCCACCAGGGCCTCGGGGTCCAGCGCGTCCTCCACCCGCCAGTGGCCGGCCAGGTCGTGGCGCAGCGGCGCCGGCAGGCGTTCGAGCGGCTCCTGGGTGATCAGCCCCAGGCGCACGCCCGGCAGGCGGGCGGCCGCCCGCACGAAGCGCAGCGTGGCGTCCATCGCGAAGGGGGCCACGAAGGCGACGTTGGGCATCCTGGGCTCCGTGCTTGCGTCCGGCGGCGCGGCAAGAGTACCCTCCCGGGCGCGCCGCTTCCACGCTCCGGCGCCCGTCCGCGCGCGCGGCCGGGCGCGCCCTGCGCTGAGGACCTCCGCCCGGCCCATGAAGGACGTCGTCACCGTGATCCTGGGGGGCGGGCAGGGCACGCGGCTGTGGCCGCTGACCCGCGACCGGGCCAAGCCCGCCGTGCCGCTGGCGGGGAAGTTCCGCCTGATCGACGTGCCCGTGAGCAACAGCCTGCACGCCGGCATCGACCGGATCTACGTGCTGACGCAGTTCCTCAGCGAGAGCCTCAACCGGCACCTCGCCCAGACCTACCGCTTCGACGCCTTCCGCCCGGGCTTCGTGGACGTGCTGGCCGCCCAGCAGGGGCTGGACGACCGCTCCTGGTACCAGGGCACCGCCGACGCCATCCGCCAGAACCTGGCCACGCTGGACGGCACGGCCATGCGCGACGTGCTGATCCTCTCGGGCGACCAGCTGTACCTGATGGACCTGCGCGGGATGGTCCACCGGCACCGGGTGACCGACGCCGACCTGACGATCGCCGTCTCGCCCGTGCCGCGGGACGACGCGCCGGGGCTGGGCGTGATGCAGGTGGACGGCGAGGGGCGCATCGTGCGCTTCGTGGAGAAGCCCAAGGACCCGGCGCTGATCGAGTCGCTCGCGCCCGACCCGGCCGCCCTGGCCGCGCTGGGCTTCCGCGCCCCCCCGGGCTGGGTGCTGGCCTCCACGGGCATCTACTGCTTCCGCCGCACGGCGCTCTCCGACGCGCTGGTGGGGACCCAGCACAAGGACTTCGGCCGCGACGTGATCCCCCAGGCGATCGGGGGCCGCCGCGTGGTGGCCTTCGCGCACGGCGGCTACTGGCGCGACATCGGCACGATCCCGTCCTTCCACGAGGCCTCCCTGGACCTCACCCGGCCCCTTCCGCCGCTCAACCTCTACAGCCCCGACTTCCCGATCTACACGCACCCCCGGTTCCTCCCGGGGACGAAGGTGAACCGCTGCCAGGTCGAGCACGCCATCCTGTGCGAGGGCTCGATCATCGAGGAGAGCCGCATCGTCTCCTCGATCGTCGGCATCCGCGCCGTGGTGGGCAAGGGGGCCACGATCGAGCGCAGCGTGGTCATGGGCGCGCGCCACTACGAGCAGGACCGGGCCACCTCCGAGTCGATCCCGCTGGGGGTGGGGCGCGGCTCCACGCTGCGCAACGTGATCGTGGACTTGAACGCCCGCATCGGGCCGGGCTGCGTGCTGACGAACGAGAAGGGCGTGCTGCACGCCGACGGCCCCACCTGGTGCATCCGCGGCGGGATCATCGTCGTCCCCCGCGACGCCGTGGTGCCCGCGGGCACGGTGGTCTGAGCGTTCCGCGTGTCCCTGCGCATCGGCCAGATCGCCTCCGAGGCCGCCCCCTTCGCCAAGACCGGCGGCCTGGGCGACGTGACCTCCGCCCTCACCCGCGCGCTGTCCCGCGCCGGGCACGACGTGCGGCTCTTCCTGCCGCTGTACCGCTCGCTGGACCCGTCCGGCCAGCGCTTCCAGCCGGTGGCGTTCCTGCGCGACGTCCCCCTGAGCCTGGGGCCCCGCACCCTGAGCTACACGGTGTTCACCGCGCCGCTGCCGGGCGGGGGGCCCCCGGCCTACTTCGTGGGCTGCCCCGCCCTGTACGACCGGCCCGGCGTGTACGCGCAGGACGGCGACGAGCACCTGCGCTTCGCCTTCCTCACGCGCGCCGCGCTCGAGTCGTTCCAGCGCATGGGCTTCGCGCCCGACGTGGTCCACGTGCACGACTGGCACACGGCCCTGGCCCCGCTCTACCTGCGCTCGCTCTACGCCTGGGACCGCGCCCTGTTCGGCCGCACGAAGACGGTGCTCACGCTGCACAACCTGGCCTACCAGGGCACCTTCGCCGCCTCCGCGCTGGCCGAGCTGGGCCTGGAGGGGGTCGCGGGGCGGGTCCACCAGGAGCAGCTGGCCCGCGGGGCGTTCTCGTTCCTGGTCAGCGGCCTGCTGCACGCCGACGCGCTGACCGTGGTCTCCGAGACCTACGCGCGCGAGATCCGCACGCCCGAGCACGGCTTCGGCCTGGACGGCCTGCTGCGGGCGCGGGCCGGCAGCCTGGTGGGCATCCGCAACGGCATCGACGCCCGCGAGTGGGATCCCGCCGCCGACCCGCACCTGCCCGCGCGGTACGACGCCTCCGACCTCTCGGGCAAGGCCGTCTGCCGCGCGGCGCTGCTGGCGGCGGCGGGCCTGCCCGACGAGCCGGGGGTGCCCGTGGCCGGGGTGGTCTCGCGGCTCACGGCGCAGAAGGGCTTCGAGCTGCTGGAGCCGGTCCTGCCGCCGCTGCTGGCGGCCGGGCGGCTGCGCCTGGTGGGCCTGGGCTCGGGCAGCGAGCGCATCGAGGGCCTG
>CAZPOZ010000327.1:0-4315 GCA_964588235.1 uncultured Planctomycetales bacterium | reverse complement strand
GCGCGCCTGAATGGGGTTCAGGAGGTCGCTGGTTCGAATCCAGTCGCCCCGACCATTTCCGAGCGCTGGCGGCCCAGGGGGCCGCCAGCGCTCGTCGTTTCGGTCCTGGCGTTCGAGGCGACTGGACTCGAACCAGCGACCGGGTTGGGGGGGGAGGCTGAGGCCGAAGCGCAGCCTGTGCTCGTCGTAGGCCGGCGGGGCCCGAACGTGCGGCGCGCCGGGAGGGGGCGGTCGGGCCCCCCGTCCGCGCGCCTGCCGTCTTGTGGGCGCGGCACCCCCTCCCTACCATCCCCGCCGCTCCCCGCGGGCCCCGGCCCAGGCCGGGGACAGGGAGGTCGCCCATGGCGAAGTGGTCGCTCGGAATCCTGCTCGCGCTCGCTGCCGTGCTCTCCGTGCCCGCCCCGGCCGCCGCCGGCGGCGCCCCGCGGTCGATCACCGGCCGGCTCACCGTGGACGCGTTGGGCGATGCGCGCCTCGAGGCCGAGGTGCGCTTCCCTCCGACCGACGCCGCCAGCGCGCGCGCGACCACCCCCGACCCCGCCCGGTACTTCCCCCGGCTCTGCCCCTCGCGCCCCGACTACCAGGTCGGTCCCGACGTGCAGGTCGCCTGGGTCGCCGGCCAGCCGGCCCTCACCGCGCAGGGCAGCCTGCTCGGGCTCGCGCGCTACCGGGGCAACGGCCGCTGGGAGCTGCACCTGGGCCGCACCTTCTCGCAGGGGTCGCCCCTCCCCGACGATCCGGCCCTGCGGGCCTGGCGCTTCGCCGTGAACGGCACGCTCGACGCCGGCCGGCCGGTGCGGGGCAGCCTCGAGGTCCGGCTGCCCGCCGGCGCCACGGGCCCACGCTGGGCGGAGGCCGACCGCAAGCTCCACTGGACGCTCGCCCCTGCCCCTGCGGCCGGCCCCGCCACCCTCGTGGGCGGCCTCGAGGCCACCGCGCGCGTCGTCTCGGGGGCCTACAAGGTCTACACCCTGGCGCGCGACTTCGTGGCCCGACGGGTGCCCCTGCCCAACGGGGGGGAGGTCGTCGTCGGCTCGGACATCTCCACGCCCTGGGTCGCCCGGCTCGTGCTGCGCAACGAGGGCCCGGGCATCGCCCGCGACCTCCGGGTGCGCTTCCTCCTCGAAGGCTACGTCGCCGACTGGAGCGGCGCCGAGCGCTGGCCCGAGGTCCTGCCCGGCCAGACGGTCGTGGCCGTGTACTACCCCGTGATCCAGCCGACGATCGCGCGCCTGCGCGACGACACCCGGGCCAACGTCGCCGCCGCCTGGACCTGGACCGAGGGCCAGGGAGCCGAGACCCGCGAGCGCAAGGACGACGCCTGGACCCGCTCCACCCTGCTGGGCGCGAACAACTTCGCCTTCAGCGACCTGGGCGCGGCCGAGAGCTTCGGGACCTTCGCCGAGGGCCTGAACAACGGCCCCCTGCTGGCCGCGTGGGTGAGCCGCAACGACGGCGTCATCAACCAGTTCGCCGGCATGGCGAACAAGAACGCGGGCGGCGTGGCCGCGTCCACGAAGGACGAGTTCGCGCTCAAGGCCATGCGCGCCTGCTACGAGCTGATGATCTTCAACGAGATCACCTACCAGTCGCCTCCCGACACGCTGCGCGACCGGGGGCAGAGCTTCGACGTCAGCCGGGTGCAGACCGTCAAGTTCCCCCGCGACGTGATCAAGAACCGCTCCGGCACCTGCATCGACCTGGCGATCCTCTACGCCTCGATGCTCAACGCCGTGGGCCTCAAGCCCATCCTGGTGCTGATCGACGGCCACTGCTTCCCCGCCGCCTCGCTGCCCGAGTCGGGCCGCATCGTGGGCCTGGAGTCCACCGGCGTCGGCGGGGGGCTGCGGGGCGGGTTCATGCCCTGGGCCAAGGCGCTGGAGGTCGGCACGGCGGAGTTCGAGCGCGCGCTCGAGAGCGGCCGCTACCTGCTCGTGCCCGTGCACGAGATGTGGGAGGCCGAGATCCTCACGCCCGAGCTCGAGGAGCTGCCGGCCGACATCCTGCAGCGCTGGAGCGTCACCGGGAAGGCCCCCGAGGGCTGGGAGGAAGCCCTCCGCGACCCGATCGTCGGCACCTGGACCGGCGAGCTGACCCAGGAGCTGGACGGAGGCGGCACGGTGACCTACCCGATCGCCCTCACCGTGGCGCCCGACCCCGACGCGCCCGAGGCCTCCGGCGCCCTGCTGGCCACGAGCCGGGCCGCCGTGAGCGTGCCCTCCGCCGGGGGGCCGGTCCGCATGGAGGTCGTGGCCCACTACCTGGGCGCGCGGCGGGGCGAGGGCTACGTGCTGCGCGGCGTGGAGAAGCGCATCACCGTCGTCTCGACGGGCAAGGCGCTGGAGCCTGCGCCGCCGCCCGACACCCTCGTCGGCCGCGTCGTCGAGGGCCGGCTCGTGGGGCGGCTGGGCAGCGACGCCGAGGGCTGGCTCGAGTTCTCGTTCGGCCGCGCGCCCTGAAGGCGGCGCGCGGCGGGGGTTGACAGCCCGGGCCGCGCAGCCCATCCTCGCCGCCCGCCGTCCCCCCCGCTCGGCGTCGTCCGGGCTTGGAGCCACCGCATGCGTCGGATCGTGTTCGCCCTGTGCGCCTTGCTCGGCGCCGCCTCCGCCCCCCGGCCGGCCGCGGCCGAGCAGCCGATCCCCCTGGGCAGGTGGGTGCTCGAGGAGGGCACGACGCGGATGGTGTTCGTGTTCGCTGCCGACGGCGGCTACCACAAGTACGTCGCGGTCGCCGACAAGCGTGTGAACGAGATCGGCACGGTGGCGCTCGAGGGGGGCAAGCTCGTGCTGACCAGCGAGGCGGGCAAGAAGCAGACCTACGGCTTCCTCCGCGCGCCCCGCAAGCTCGTGCTGACCCTCGAGCGTGAGGGCGCCGCACCGGCCGTGGTCGCGGTGAGCCTGGACTTCGGTCCCGTCGTGGCGGAGTGGGCCGCGGCCGACAAGTCGATGCAGCTGGCGCTGGCCGACGACGGCACCTTCCGCCAGGTCGTGGGCGACGTGACCGTGCGCGGGACCTACGACGCCGACTACGCCGAGCCCGAAGCCGTCCGTGGCGCCCTCACGTTCCGGGCGCCGGGCATCGAGACGGCCTCGCTGATCTTCGACCTGGGCGACGGGGGCCGGTCGCTCACGCTCACCGAGGTCGGGAAGACGGAAGGCCTGCGCTTGAACCGCGTGGGCGGCGCTCCCGCGCCGACCCCGGCCCCGGGCCAGCCCGAGCAGCCCAAGCGCCCGAAGTTCCCGGGCGCGCCGACCCTGCCGGGACAGGAGCCCACGCCCGCCCCGCAGCCGGCGCCCGGGCCTACGCCTGCTCCGGCTCCGGCCCCCGCCCCGGCCCCCGCCCCGGCCCCCGCCCCCGCGGGCCCGGTGTGGGACAACGGGCCGCTCGTGCAGGACGGGTTCAAGGTCATCCGTTCGGTCGACGAGGGCGGTTACCGCCTGTGGGTGCTGGAGGCCGTGACCGACCACAGCTCCGTGCTGAACAGCTTCGCCGCGTCCTACTACGACGCCGACGGCGTCGTGATCTACTCCTCCACCGGCTTCTGCGAGCCCGGCCGCGTCAAGCCGGGCGAGCGCACGCGCCTCACGATCCCCCTGCCCCCCGAGGGCGTGAAGGAGAGGGTCGCGCAGGTCCGGCTCACGAAGCGGAGCTGAACCGCGTGGGGCCTCCGGGCCCGACGCCCTCCGCCGGGGGATCGACCGCGTGAGCCGAGACGTGGTGCTCGTCGTGGGGCCCAGCCGCGCCGCCGGGCGCAGGCTCGAGGCCTACCTGCGCCGCAAGGGCCACCGCGTGGAGACGGTGCCCGACTGCGGCGCCGCCACGGAAGCGCTCGCGGGCCGGCCGGTCGCCGCGGTCGTGCTCAACGTCGCGGAGGCGGGCTTCGGCGCCTCCGAGTTCCGCGAGATGGTGCAGGAGGAGCATCCGGGCCTGACCGTGCTCGAGCTGCCCCCCGGCGAGGTCGGCCCGGAAGACGTCGCCCTGCTCGGCGACGCCATCGGCTCGGCGGCGCGCGAGGCCATGGCCCGGCGGGAGGGGCTGGCCGAGGGGACCGGCGCGGGCTTCGAGATCCCGCTGCACGGCTACAAGTTCGAGGACCTCACGTCGAGCAGCCCGGTGATGCTCGAGCTGTTCCAGCTGATCCCGCGGGTGGCCCAGACCGACAGCCCGGTGCTGATCGTGGGCGAGACGGGCACGGGCAAGGAGCTGGTGGCGGCCGCGATCCACCGGCAGTCCCGCCGCCGGGGCCGCGAGTTCTTCACGGTCAACTGCGGCGCCTTGACCGACACGCTGCTCGAGAGCGAGCTGTTCGGGCACG
>CAZPOZ010000326.1:0-4335 GCA_964588235.1 uncultured Planctomycetales bacterium | reverse complement strand
CCTTCATCGGCGTGCGCATCCGGCTGCGCGCCCGCGGCTCGGGCAAGTGGGAGAAGTCGGGCGGCGCCGAGGCCAAGTTCGGCCTCACCACCGAGGAGCTGCTCGCCGCCGTCGAGCAGCTCAAGCGCAACGACATGCTCGACTGCCTGCGCCTGCTCCACTTCCACGTGGGCAGCCAGATCCCCGAGATCAAGCGCATCAAGGTGGCCGTGAAGGAGGGCGCGCGCGTCTACGCCAAGCTGAGGGCCGAAGGCTGCCCGCTCGACCACCTCGACGTGGGCGGCGGCCTGGGCGTGGACTACGACGGCAGCAACACCTCGTACGAGGCCTCGATGAACTACTCGGTGCAGGAGTACGCCAACGACGTGGTGTACTTCGTGCAGGAGACCTGCCAGGCCGAGAACGTGCCCGTGCCCACGCTCGTGAGCGAGTCGGGCCGCGCGCTGGTGGCCTACCACTCGCTGCTGCTGTGCGAGGTGAGCGGCCAGAACACGCACAACGAGACCGAGGACGTGATCGTCCCGGCCGACGCGCACGAGGGCCTGAAGGGCCTGCACGACATCTACACCGGCATGACGCGCAAGAACCACCGCGAGTACTGGCACGACGCCGAGGAGAAGCGCGAGGTGCTGCTGGGCCACTTCGACCTCGGCTACCTCAGCCTGCGCGACCGGGCCCTCACCGAGCGCATGCTCACGCTGATCGGGCGCCGGGCGCTGCAGTACGCCAAGGAGGACCGCTTCCTCCCCGAGGAGTTCGAGCAGCTCGAGAAGCGCCTGATCTCGAAGTACATCGCCAACTTCAGCGTGTTCCAGTCGATCCCCGACTCCTGGGCCCTGGACCAGCTGTTCCCGATCGCCCCCATCCACCGTCTGGACGAGCGTCCCACGGTGCATGCCACGCTCTGCGACGTGACCTGCGACAGCGACGGCGAGGTGGACCGCTTCGTGGACCTGCGCGACGTCAAGGACAGCCTCGAGCTGCACCCGCTGCTGCCCGAGAAGCCCTACTACGTGGCCATCCTGCTCATCGGCGCCTACCAGGACGTCATGGGCGACTACCACAACCTGTTCGGCCGGGTGGACGAGGCCCACGTGGTGGTGGGCAAGGGCTCCAGCGTGCGCCTCACGGCCGCGATCCCGGGCGACAACGCCGACGACGTGCTCAAGATCTTCGGGCACGACGCGGAGAAGATGGTGGACGCCGTGGAGGAGATGGCCAAGGAGGCCATGCGCGAGAAGCGGCTCACACGCTCCGGCGCCAACGAGATCCTCGCCGAGTACCGCGAGGCGATCGAGGGCTACACCTACCTGGACGTGAACGAGTGAGGCAGGTCGCCGCGCGCGACCGCGCGCGCCGCCCCGCGGGCGGTCGGGGTCGGCCGTGAGCGGCTGCGCCGGCGGCCCGGGCCCGGCCCCGAACCCCGGTCGCGGGGGACGGCGCACGATCGACGACCTGCTGGCGCAGGCGCGCCGGGGCCTCGTGCGCCTCTCGGCGGCCGAGGCGCTGGCCGCCGTGCGGGCCGGCCAGGCCGTGCTGATCGACACGCGCAGCGAGGACCAGCGGCAGGCGCAGGGCTACGTGCGCGAGGCCCGTCACCACCCGCTCTCCGTGCTCGAGTGGCGGCTCGACCCGGACGCCGGTTGGGCCACGGACGACGACCTGCACCTGGGCTCCTGGATCGTGCTCCTGTGCCGCGAGGGCTATTCGAGCAGCCTGGCCGCCGCGCGGCTCCAGGCCCTGGGCTTCCGGCGCGCCACGGACGTGATCGACGGCGTGGAGGGCTGGAAGGCGGCGGGGCTCCCCCTGCACGCGGCGCCGACCTGAGCGGCCCCCCTCCGGCCGGGCGGCCGGGGCCCGGGGCGCGCGGCCGCCTGCGGTCGGGCGCGGGGCCGCGCTACTTGGCGCCGGGGGCCGGGGGCAGCTCGCCGCCGGTGCGGCTCTGCCCGCGCATCTTGAAGCGCAGGTCGAGCCGGACGACCAGCCCGCCCTCCTCCCCGGCCGTGCCCGTCATCGTGCCCTCGAACTCGCCCCGCGAGTCGAAGGTGCCGGGGGCCAGGGAGTGCGTGATGGTGGCCTTGGCGTCGAAGGCGCCGCCCTCGCTGAACGGCAGCGAGCCGTTCTCCCCCAGCGGGAAGGCCCGCAGCTTGACCTTCATCTCGACGGGCAGCCGCATCGCGCCGTCCTTCACCTCGGCCAGCGTCAGGCGCACCGTGGAGGCCTCGGCGTCCACCCCGCCCTCCAGGTCGAGCTTCGTCGGGTCGCCGTCCCAGGAGTCGCCGACCTTCACGGGGCCCTTGGGCCTGCCCATGCGGTCCAGGTCCAGTCCCGTGCGCTCCTTGGCCCGCTTGCCGAACTTCTTGTCGAGCCACTTCGTCGCCTCGTCGCTCGGCCGCGCCTCGGCGGTCAGCACGCGGTAGGAGTGCGCCTCGCCCTTGGCCTCCACCTCCAGGTGCACGCCCTCGAGGCTCGAGTCGGGCTCGCCCGGCTGCGCCTCGCCGTCCACGGTGGCGGTCTCCACGTGGCTCCACGCGCGCACGAAGACCAGCGACTTGGACGCCGCGCCCTGGTCGTCGGCCACCAGGCACTTCTGCACGTAGGTGTAGGCGTCCTTCTGGCTCATCACCCGCTTCTGCGTGCCGCCGGGGTGGGTCACGTCCACCGTGCCCTCGACCGTCTCCTCGGCGCTCACCGTGGCCACGTCGCCGGCGCGCCAGACGACGTTCCAGGTGTCCAGCGGCAGCGTGGCGGGCTCCTCGGCCGCGGCCCCGGCCAGGGGCAGCAGCAGGGCGGCGGCGAGCAGGGGGAGGGGGCGCATGCGGGGCTCCTTCGGCAGAGCGCATCCTGCGCCCGCCCGGCCGGGGCGCCACCTTCGGCGTGGGCCCGGCCCCTCCCTCGCGGTGGCGTCAGGCTCAGGCGTCGGCGCGGGGGCCGCGCGCGGGGTCCACCCGCAGCAGGTGCCCCAGCTTCTCGGCCTTCGTGCGCAGGTAGGCGGCGTTGGACGGCGTGGGCTCCGTCTCGAGGGGCTCGCGGTCCACGATGTCCAGCCCGTAGCCCCGGAGCGCGCGGTACTTCGTGGGGTTGTTCGTCAGCAGGCGCATGCGCCGCACGCCCAGGTCGTAGAGCATCTGCGCGCCCACGCCGTAGTCGCGGTGGTCGGCCTTGAACCCCAGGCGCTCGTTGGCCTCCACGGTGTCCAGCCCGTGCTCGTCCTGCAGCGCGTAGGCCTTGAGCTTGTTGATCAGCCCGATCCCCCGCCCCTCCTGGCGCATGTAGAGGATCACGCCCCGGCCCTCGCGGGCGATGCGCGCCATGGCCGCGTGCAGCTGGTCGCCGCAGTCGCAGCGTCCGGAGCCGAACACGTCGCCGGTGAGGCACTCGCTGTGGGCGCGCACCAGCACGGGGGCCTCGATCGGCGGGTTGGGCCGGCCCTCGGCCGGCCGGGGCAGGCCCAGGGTGAGGGCCAGGTGCGGCTCCGGGTCGGCCTGGGCCGTGTAGGCGTGCACCGTGAACTCGCCGAAGGGCGTGGGCAGGCGCGCCTGCGCGTGCAGCGTGATCAGGCGCTCCGTGCGCCGGCGCCACTCGATCACGTCGCGCACCGAGCAAATCCTCAGCCCGTGCTCGCGGGCGAAGGCCTCCAGCTGCGGCAGCCGGGCCATCGTGCCGTCGGGGTTCATCACCTCGGCGATCACGGCGATGGGCTGCAGGCCCGCGAGGCGGCACAGGTCGGTGGAGCCTTCGGTCTGGCCGCTGCGGCGCAGCACGCCGTCCACCGCCGCGCGGATCGGGTAGACGTGGCCCGGCCGCGCCAGGTCGTCGGGCTTGCAGTCGCGCCGGGCCAGGGTGCGGATCGTCGTGGCGCGGTCGGCCGCGCTCACGCCGGTGGTCACGCCCTGACGCGCCTCGACGCTCACGGTGAACTGCGTGCCGAAGCGGGACGAGTTCGTCCCGGCGCTCACCTGCAGCGGCAGCTGCAGCGCGTCGGCCCGCTCCTGCAGCAGCGGCACGCACAGGATGCCGCTGGTGTGCCGCAGCATGAAGGCCACGTGCTCGGCCTCCACGAGCTCGGCGGCCATCACCAGGTCGCCCTCGTTCTCGCGGTCCGGGTCGTCCACGAGGATGACCATCTTCCCCGCGCGCAGGTCGTCGAAGATCTCGGGCAGGGGGGCGAACGGCATGCGACGGCCTCCGGAAGGCCGATGGTAGGCCTCGGCCCGGCCCCTGCCCCTCCGCGGCGCCAGCGGGTGGTGTCCCAAGCTGTTTCCCCTGGGCGCGAGCGGCGCGCTGGGCTGGGGGCGCTCGCGGCCCTTCCTCGGGCTCGTGTGGGCAGCACAC
>CAZPOZ010000325.1:0-4347 GCA_964588235.1 uncultured Planctomycetales bacterium | reverse complement strand
CCCCGGGTGGGATTTGAACCCACGACCCCCGCTTTACGAAAGCGGTGCTCTACCACTGAGCTACCAGGGCGCGGCCTGCAACGGGCGAACGGAACACCCTAGCGCCGGCGACCCAGCGCCCCAAGAAGCAGCGGCAGCGGCGCCGCCGCCCCACCGCTGCCCCCGTCGGCTTCGGGGTGCGGAGGGCGACCGACGGAAGACCCAGCCCTGCAAGAGGTTCCGACGGGACGTTCTGAGGAGCAGCCCGCGCGAGGCCCACGGCTGCGGTGCTATGCTGGACCCGAGGAACCATGGCGGTCGCCTCCCCCGTGCGCGTCACCTGCCCCCGCTGCGCCACCCCGGTGACGGGCGACTTCAAGTTCTGCCCCGCCTGCGCCTTCCGCCTCCGGCCCGGCTCCGAAGACGCCCAGCCCCCCCAGCCCGCCGAACGCGCCCTCTCCCACAACCTGCTCGCCCTCGGCGTCGCCCTGTTCCTCGGCATGCTCATCGGCGTGGGCGTGTGGATCTTCCGCGACCGCGACCCGGAGCACCCCCAGCGCCCCCCCGCGCCCCCCGGCGTCGCCACCGTGCCCGCCGGCGATCAGCTGCTCTCGGCCCACTTGGCCTTCTACCTCAAGCGCGTCCCCGAAGGCACCGCCTGGATCGAGGAGGACCCCGCCACCGGTCGCCGCCTGCCCCTGCGCGTGCCCCCCTTGGATGCCCTCCTCTACGAGGTCACGCGCGGGTTCTACGCCGAGTTCCATGCCGACCTGGCCGAACGCCTCGACCGGGGCGAGCCGCCCCCCCTGGCGCTCGAGGCCCTGTGGCGGGCCGAGACCAGCGAGGCCCAGGAGCTCGCCCGCTGGTACCTCGGCACCTGGGTGGCCGAGTTCCTGCGCCACCTCGGGCCCGAGGCGCCCCCAGACGGAGCCATCCCCGACCCCCTGCTGCTCTACCTCCCCGAGGAGGCGCGCGAGGAAGGCGGCCGGTCCGTCGAGAGCTTCGAGAACGCCGTCCCCTTCCCCTGGCCCACCGACCTCGGCCTCACCCTGCTGGCCCCCCCGACCTGGGCCCGCCTGGACCGCATGGGCCTGATCACCGTCGAGATGCCCGCCGACACGGCCGCGCTGCCCGTCACCCAGGTGGCCTTCCCCGACGCGCTGGCCTTCGCCGAGTGGCTCAACCTCAAGGTGCCCGGCGACCGCCGCTTCCGGCTGCCCGTCGAGTCCGAGTGGGTGCGCATCGCCCACGGCGACCACCCCCCCTCCCCCGACCCCGACGACGCCGCCGCCTGGACCTACCCCTGGGGCCGCTCGCTGCTCGTGCAGGCCTGCAACAACGCCGACGCCTACTTCCCCGTCGGCACCCCCGTGCTCCAGCCGGTGGACAAGCGCTACCGCGACGACGACTTCCGCGGCGACCACGACGACCGGACCGTGGACGGCATCTTCAACATGGCCGGCAACGTGCGCGAGTGGACCGTGCGGCAGTCGCGCGTGCGCCAGCGCGCCGGCGACGGGTACCGGGCCTCGCCGGAGACCCGCGAGACCGAGCGCCTGGACCGGGAGACCGCCGTGGCCTCCGGCGGCTCCTACGAGAAGAGCCTGCTCGACTGCACGGTCTCCTCCCGCACCGAGCTCTACCGGCACGTGCGCAAGCCCGATCTCGGCTTCCGCATCGTGCGGGACGCCCCGCCGCTGTGAGCTCCGGGGCCGCCGCCGGGCCTCCCGGGGCCGCCTACTGCGCCAGGAACTCCTTGCTGCGCACGCGCACGCTGGCCGAGGCCTTGAGCCGCCCGTCGCCGCTCACCGAGTCGGGCTGCCGCGAGAGCACGCGGCGCAGCTTCTTGTCCCAGACCACCTGCACGCACTCGGCCATGTAGGGGCAGTCCTGCGTGCGGCACACGTAGGTCTCGGAACCGAAGCAGTCTTTCTTCTTCGCCATGGTGTGCCGGGCTTGCTCCGTCGGGCGATCGTACGCCCCCGTGGGAGGGCCTACAAGGGGGGCTGACGCCCCCCCTGCTTCCTAGTCGGCCGCACGGGATCGGCCCTCAAGCGGAGGGAACACGAACAGGGGGCCTCCAGGGCCCCCCGCGCCCGCAGGCGTAGGCCGTTGGTCTGTTAGGCTGGCGACGTGCCCGTGACGGAGCCCCGCCTCGGCCAGGATCTCGTCTCGATCTCGCGCCTGAAGGCCGCGGTGGAGCGGCACGCCGAGGGGTTCCGCCGGCGCGTCTTCACCCCCGGCGAGTGGCAGGCCGCCGCCGGCCGCGCCGACCGCTTCGCCGCCCTGGCCTCCCGCTTCGCGGCCAAGGAGGCGGCCTTCAAGGCCCTGGGCACCGGATGGGGCCGTGGCGCCGCGTTCACCGACGTGGAGGTGCTCGGCGGCGGCCGCAGCGCCCCCCGGCTGCGTCTGAGCGGCCTGGCCGCCGCCGAGGCGACGCGGCTCGGGCTCACCCTCAGCGTCAGCCTGTCGCACGACGGCGACCTCGCCCTGGCGGTCGTCCTGGCCCTGCCCCACCCACCGACCGCCGCTCCGCCGGGGGCCCCGCCTCCGTCCCCCGCGACGCCCTCGGGCCGCGTGCCGGGGTCCGCCGACGAAGACGCCCCGCCGGCCTGAGGCCTGCGGGGCGTCGGAGGAGGAGGGCGGGCCGCAGGGCCCGCCGACCGGCTACGAGGCCTTCTTGGCCACCGGGAGACGGTGCTCGTTGAAGGCCGCGTTGCGCTGCGCGGGCGTCATGTTGCGCACCTGCCCGAGCGCGGCCAGCGCGGCCTTGCCCAGGTCGCCGCCGGCCTTGGAGGCCGCGATCAGCCCGTCCACGTCCTCGGGAGCGCCGTCCACGGCCGAGAGCACCTGGCCCAGCGCCGTGGCCGCCGCCACCTTGAGGGCGTCGCCCTCGCCGGTGGCCAGCACCTTGGCCAGCGCGCCGCTGCCGCCCATGCGGATGTTGCCCAGGGCCTGCACCGCCGCCAGCTTCAGCTCGGGGCTGCTGTCGGCACCCGTGGCCGCCTCGACGAGCGGCTCCACGGCGACGCCCAGCTGGAACGAGGCGCAGGAGAAGTCGGTCTTCGCCAGGGCCGAAGCCGCCTTGACCGCCAGCTTGTTGGCCCGCTCGCGGTCGGGGTTGAGCTCGACCTTGTCGGCCGCCGCGTCGATGGCCTCCAGGGCCGCCGCCGCCACGATGGGCGTCGAGAGGAAGCCCGCGACCGCCTCGCCGTACTTGTCCTGGAAGAGCTTCTTCACGGCCTCGGCCGCGTTCTCGGGCGTGTCGTCCACGCGCACGAGGATCTTCATGTTCTTCGTGCGCACGTCGGCCTGCAGCTCGTCGATCACGGCCAGCGACGAGTAGTGGCGACGGCTCGGCACCGTGCGGTCCACGTCGTCGAGCGTCGCGGCCACGACCACCACGTCGAGCGTCGGGGACGACTTCGCCCGCGCGATGCCCTCCCAACCGCTCGACTCGCCGGCCGCCACGTACTTGCTGTGCGCCAGCTCCAGGACCAGCTTCGTGCGGACCTCGTCGTTGGCGTCGATGACCAGCACCTGGCGCACGGCGCGCTCGGAGGCGGCCTGCGCGGCCAGGGCGGCCACCTTGTCGGCGTTGGCCAGGCTCGAGCGCTTGGGGCTCATCAGCAGCGCCGCGATGGCCGCGGCGTAGTTCACGCGCCGCTCGGGGGCCACCAGGGCCTCGCCCAGCGGGTGCCCGGCGAGCTCTTCCTTGCCGTAGGTGGCCGCGCACAGGTCGCACAGCTCGACCACCACGTCCCAGTCCTTCGCGCTCAGCGCGGCCTTGAGGCCGTCGGTGGCCGCCTGGAAGCCCTGGCTGGCCGCCAGCGTGAAGGCGCCGGCGAGCTCCTCGGGCGGGGTCTTGCCGTTGGAGGCCAGCACGTCGCCCTCGACCTTCTGGGCCAGCAGCGCGCGCACCAGCAGGCCGCGGGCGCCCCGGTGACCGGCGTTGAGCGCGAGCGCGTCGTTGGCGCACTCCTCGGCGAGCTGGTAGGCGTAGAGGTAGGCCGGGACCTCGTAGCGCGCCAGCGCGCCCTCCTCCCAGCGCCACACGTTGCGCAGGTTCTCGAAGCCCTCGAGCACGGCCGCGTCGCGGGCGTAGTAACGCTCGCCCAGGCGCACGTAGAGGTCGGCCGCGGAGCCGCCGCCGCCGCCCACCTTCGCCAGGGCCTGCGCGGCCTTCTCCTTCACGCCCGGGTCGCCGTCGGTCTCGACCAGCCGCTGCAGCGCCGCCGCCGCGCGGGGGTCGCCCGTCTGGCCCAGGGCGGCCGCGGCGTGCGCGCGCGTGCGCGCGTCGTCGCTGGCCAGCACCTCGCACAGGGGCAGGGTGGCGTCGTCGCCCAGGAAGTGCAGGGCCTGCCAGGC
>CAZPOZ010000324.1:0-4352 GCA_964588235.1 uncultured Planctomycetales bacterium | reverse complement strand
ACCGCTGGGCGCTGCAGGCGGCCGTCTTCGGCCACTACACCGACGACTTCATCGGGCCCTTCGACCTCGCCGGCGGCACGGACCAGCAGCTGCGCAACCTGGGCGACGCCCTGCTCGTGGGCGGGGAGCTGGCCGCCTCGTGGCGCCCGCTCACCACGATCGAGGGCCTGGAGGCCTTCGCCACCCTGGGCACGACGCGCTCGGACGACGAGCAGGTGGTGGACAGCGTTCCGCTCTCCTGGCGCGCGGGCGCGCGCTACTCGGTGCCGCAGCCCGAGGGCTTCCGCGTGCGCCGCTGGTTCGGCGAGGTCGCCTTCTACGGCGCGACCAACGGCGCCTCCGCCCTGCGCGGGGGCGAGTCGTACGTCACCGCCGACCTGCTCGTGGGCACCGGCCTGGACCGGCGCTGCGGGCGCGGGCTGTGGGTGAACGCGGGCGTCGTGAACCTGTTCGACGAGTCCTACACGCCGGCCACCTCGCTGCTGCGGGCCCCCGGCATCTCGTTCCTGGTGAGCCTGGGCGTGGACTTCTGAGCCCCCCCACGGGGAGGACCCCGTGGAGCGGGCGCGTCGCCCGCCCAGCGCGTCGCACGTTCCCCCCTCGAGCCTTCCCCGCGTACGCCTGAGGTAGGCTTCGGGGCGATGGCTGCTCCGGGCACCGTCGGCGATCTGACCTTGGCGGCGCGCGTGGCCGCGCCCGAGACCTTCGCCCCCTTCGGGCGGCTGCTCGACGCCGGCGACCGGGTGCACCTCGCCCAGCGGGGTGCCCTGCTGGCCCTGGACCGCGCGCAGCCCACCGCCCGGCGCGTGACCCACCTCGTGCGCTACCCCGATGCGCGGCGCGTGGTGCTCCCCCTCGGGCCGGGCGCGCTGCTCCTCGTGGTCCTGCCCCCCGGGGAGCGCCCCGGAGGGCCCCCGGCCGCCTTCCTGGTCCCCGGCGGGCAGGGCGTGCTGATCGAGCGGGGCGTGTGGCACGCGGGGCCCGCGCCGCTGTCCGAGCTGCCCGTGGCCGAGGTGCTGGAGACCACCGGCCCCGTGGACCGCATGGACCGCCGCACGCTGCGCGACCTCGTGGGCGCGGAGGGGGCGCGGGTGGTCCTGCCCGAGGAGCCGGGTGCGCGCCCCCCGGGCTTCGACCTCTCCCAGCCGAACGCCGTCCTGGTGGACGCGGCGCTGGGCGGCCGGCTGCGGCTGGCCTGCCTGGAGGTGCGCGGCCTGGAGGGCGGGGAGAGCGGTGCCGACCTGAACGAGGAGCTCGAGCGCCTCTCCGAGCAGCTGCGGGCGGGCTTCGGCGTGCTGGGCGGGCTCGAGGACGTGCCCGGCGTGGAGGCCACGCGGGCCTTCTTCCGCACCCTGGCGATCGACCCGGCGCACGTGCGCCCCAGCAGCGAGGCCCTGCTGGCCTGGGTGCTGGAAGGGCGGCCGCTCATGCGCGTGAACGCCCTGGTGGACGCCGTGACCCTCTGCTCGCTCAAGATGCGCGTGCCCGTCTCGGTCTACGACGCGGAGCGCATCGCCGAGCACGTGCTGGTGCGCAGCGGCGCCCCGGGGGAGTCGTTCCCCGGGCTCACGCGACAGCGCCAGAGCGTCGAGGGCCGTCCCGTGCTCTGCGACCGGGAGGGGCCCTTCGGCGGGCCGGCCGGCGACAGCCTCCGGACGAGGGCCACGACCCTCACCCGCCGGGCCCTGATCGTGCTCTACCTGCCGCCCAGCGTGGAGCGGCCGGCGGCGGAGGGGCTGCTGCACGCGGTGGGCGAGACCGTGCGCCGGCACGCAGGCGGCCGCGAGAGCGTCGCCCTCGTCCTCTAAACTAGACCGATCGGTCTGCTAGGAGCCGCTGCGGGCGGGGCGAGGCAGCCGCAGCGCGGGCAGGGTAGGCTCGCCCCTTTCGCGGCGGCCTCCCCGATGCATCGGAGCACGGGGACCTGGGCCGCCTCGCAACCCTCACGTCATGGAGTCCTGCGGAATGCCTTGGAAGAACGAGATCGATCGTCTGGTGTCGCACTGCGTCGTCGAAGGGGGGAAGGAGGGCGGTGACAAGGAGGCCGCGCTCCAGACCCTGAAGGACCTGATCGGCCTGGCGCCGGAGCGCTCCGCCTCCTGGTTCCACGTGGGCACGGCGCGCGAGATCTACGGCGACGGGGCCGACAGCCTGCCGGCCGCCCCGTCGGCCGAGGCCGAGCGCTGGGAGATGCTCGGCCGGCTGGACAGCTCCAGCCGCCGAGGGAACCGGGAGCGGGTGAAGGAGCTGATGGGCGCGCCGGCCTTCGAAGGGGCGCTGGTGACCCCCGCCGGACGTGTGGCCCTGCGCTCGGTGGGGCGCATGCTGCTGCGCGACGGGGAGGTCGAGCAGGCCTTCTCCCTCTACCAGCGGCATCTGGCCGCCGTGCCCGACGAGGGCAGCCGCCGCGACGCCGAGTTCCTGCTCGAGGAGGCGCTGCGTCGCGCCGACCGCGGTGACGACGACGCCGGCGACTCCGGCGCCCTGGCGCACCTGGACCGCGCGGCCCGCTTCGTCAAGGAGACCGGCCTGGACGCCCGCGCGGGCGCCAAGGTCGATCGCAAGCTGGGCCGGTTGCACCAGCTGGGCCAGCGCTGGCCCGAGGCCGTCGCGTGCTACCGCCGCGCGCTCGAGCACCTGCCCAAGGACGACCCCTACCGCAGCGTGCTCGTGGGCGACCTGGCCCTGGCCACCCTGGGCGTGCGGGGCACCCTCGACCTGCTGCCGGTGAAGGACCGCCCGAACACGGCCGAGGCCGAGACCCTGCTCCGTACCGAGGGCAACCAGGGCGAGGGCCGCTCCTACAACGCCCTCTACACCCTGGGCATGCTGGCCTACGAGCGGGGCGAGCACGGCCCGGCCGCGGCCGCCTTCCGCGAGGCCGACGCGCTCATGCGCGAGAACCGCGCCAAGGCGCGCATCGTCCACGCCCGCGCGCGCTTCTTCCTCGGCCACTGCCTGGTCGCGCTCGGCGCCCAGGGGCCCGAGCTGGAGGAGGCGTCCAAGCTGATCACGAAGGACGCCTCCCCGGCCGCGCTCGACCCCGCGCTCAAGGAGACCGTGTTCCAGGCGCTCACCGCGGTGATGCCCGACGTGCGGCTGCCCGGCCGGGGCCAGCCGCCGCGCGAGCGCGGCGAGCGGGGCGAGCGGGGAGACCGTGCCGAGCGTGGCGATCGCCCGCCGCGGCGCGAGCGGGAGGCGCGCCCCGAGGGGGCGCCGGCCGACGGCCGGGGCGAGCCCCGCGCCGAGCGGGGCCCGCGCCCCGAGCGCGGGGAGCGTGGCGACCGCGGCGGGTCCGAGCGTGGCGACCGCGGCGAGCGCCGCGAGCGGGAGCCGCGCCGCGAGCCGCTGGCCGCGCGTCCGCCGCAGGACGCCGCCGGCTTCCTGGCCGAGGCGCGGCGCGTGCTGGCCAGCGACCCGCACCGGGCGCTGGAGCACGTGGACCGGGCCTTCAAGAGCCGCCCCGACTTCGAGACCTGGTTCGGCGCCTACCGGACGCGGCTCGAGGCCCTCGTCGCCCTGGGCGAGCGCGACGAGACGCTCCAGACCTACGAGCGCTTCCGGGCCAAGCTCTACCAGCGGGCCGCGTACGACCGCCTGGAGGCGCTGCTGCTCGACCCCGCCGGCCCGCTCAAGGGCGCGCTGGGCGAGGCCGCCTGGAACGAGGAGCTGGTCGAGCTCTACGAGGTGATGCCGGGGCGCGGGGCGCAGCTGGTGGCGGCGGCCCAGAGCGCCGCCGCGGCGCACCTCCAGAGCCAGGAGCCGGCTCGCGTGGCGCGGGCCCTGGCGCTGCTGCGCGAGGCGGCCGGGAGCGATCCGGCGGGCGTGGCGCCGCAGCTGGCCAGCGCGCGCGAGGCGGCCGCCCGCCTGGGCGTGGCACCCGAGCCCTGCCGCAGCGAGGACTGCCGGCAGAAGCTCGCGGCGCGCGCCACGCCGGCGCGGCTGCTGGTGGTGGGCGGCGACGAAGGCCGTCGGCCGCACCTGGACCGGCTCAAGGACCTCTCCCAGCGGCTGGGCTTCCAGGGCGACTGGGTGTTCACGGGCGCCCGCCCCCCGCTGAAGACCCTGAAGGAGATCGAGGACTCGGCCCGCGGGGCGCACGCCATCCTGCTGCACCACGGGGCCGGCCCCGAGCTGCGCCAGGAGGTCCGCCGCCTGGGGCAGGCCCTGGCGATCCCCGTGCGCGAGGCCACCTGGCTCGGCGCCGCGGGCGTCGAGGAGGAGGTCGTGCAGGTCCTCTCCCATGCCTTCGCCCCCGGGGCGTAGGCGCCGGGGGCCGGGGGGCACGCGTCGGCGTGCCCCCCTCCGGGCGGCGGAGGCCGTAGACTCGCGGGGATGAACACCCCCGAGAC
>CAZPOZ010000323.1:0-4356 GCA_964588235.1 uncultured Planctomycetales bacterium | reverse complement strand
GGCCGCCCTTCCGGGGGGGGCGCCAGCGCGAGGTGCAGCGGTCGCCCCTCCTCCCCCGTGCCGCTCTGCGTCTCCACGCCGGGCGGGGGGTCGGGCGCCACGGCGATCTCCCGCTCGACGACGTCGGCGAGCCCCTCCGCGTCGGCCCGGGCCTCCACGCGCACGCGCGCGGGCCCGGGGGCCACGGCGCGCAGCCGGAACGTGCACGCGCCGGTGCCCCGCGGCCCGATCTCGGCCTCCCCCCGCGCCGGCCCGAGCACGAGGAGCCCGTCGGAGAGCGTGAGCCGCACGTCGAGCCGGAGAGGCGCCTCGGTGCCGTTGCGCAGGGCCACGGGCAGGTCCACCTCGTCGCCCACCGTCAGGTGGCGCACCGTCCAGGGCTCGGCGGCCAGGGGCTGGGTGGCCACGAGCCGCGCCTCGCCCGTGCCGACGGCGCCGTCGTCGGCGCTGGCCACCAGGCGCAGCCGCCACGTCGTGAGCGCGTCCTTGAGCCGCACCCGGAGGTGCGCGCAGCCGTCGGGCCCGAGCGGCGCCTCGGGCACGAACACGAGCGTGGGCTCGAAGTCGCGCCGCACGGGGACCGGCGCCGCGTCGGAGCGCTCGCGCCCCCCGCCGCCGGCCACGCGCTTGGAGGCGCCCCGGCCGGCGAAGGCCCCGCCTGCCGCGCCGCCCGTGCCCAGGAGGGCGTTCGACATCGGCCCTGCGAAGGCCACGACCTCCTGCGGCTGAATCTCCCCCTCCGTCTCCTCGAACACGACCCACTCGGTCCGCTCGGCGACGGCGGTCAGGCTCTCGGCCATCGGCCGTAGGGAGGCCGTGCGGTAGAGCTCGAGGAAGCGCCCGACCGGCCCCCCCACCTGCGCGGCCGTGGGCGCATCGAACAGGGCCTCGACGTCGTCGGCGGTGGAGTGGAGCAGGTCCGGGCCGGCCGAGGCGACGCGCAGTCCCCAGAGCTCGCGCGATCGGCCCTCGCGTCCCTCCTCGGGGACGGGGGGCGAGGCCAGCTCGAAGGGCGTGCCCCACGGGTCGAGGAGCGCCTCGGGCGCCAGGGTGCCCGCGGCCCGCACGGCCTCGAGCATCTGTGGCAGGCTGCCCGCGGTGCGCAGCCCCTCCAGCGGCAGGCGCGCGAAGGCGGCGGCCACGGCCTCCTCCAGCCGGTCCACGGCCGCGTCGACCGCCGCCTCGCGCTCGGCGGGCAGTCGCTCGGCGGCGCGCAGGGCGTCGCTCCAGCGCGCGGGGCGCTCGGACGTGAGGCGCTCGAAGGGCCGGCCGGCGGGGCCCACGAGGCGTTCCAGGCTGGCGGCGTCGGCCGCGAGGCCGCGCTCCACGGGTTCCGCCGCCCGGGCCGCGTCCTCGGCCGACGCCCCGGCCGGGAGCACGTCGAAGACCGTCTCGGCGCCCGTCCTCCAGGGCATGAGCCGCAGCAGGGCTTCGTCCACGCCCCACCAGCCCAGCACGCCCCGGACGGGACGCCCGGCGCGGTCGGTCACGCGCACGTCCAGGTCGGCGGTCGCGCCCGGCCGGTAGGCGGGCTGGCGGGGCGAGGCGGCGACCTCGAGCGAGCGGCCGCGGACCACGAGCAGCCCCGTGGCGCTGCCGACGGGCTCGGGCGCGCGGCCCGCGCCCCCGGCGGCCAGGCGCCAGGCGCGCAGCGTCAGCACCCCGGCGTGGCCCTCCTCGAGCGGGAAGCGCAGGCGCGCCTCCCCACCGACCAGCCGCGCGGAGGCGGTGGCGACCGTCAGGTCGCCGCGGTCCAGGTCGAGCCAGGCCGGGCCGTCGGGGCCCAGCAGGGTGAGCTCGAGCGTCTCCCCCACGCGCCAGGCGCGCCGCGAGGGCAGCACGAGCACGCGGGCGGGATCGGGCACGAGGGCGGCCAGGCGCACCGCCACCGGCGCCGCCGCGCCCAGGCTGAGGTCGAGGCGCACCTCGGGGCCCGCGGGCACGAGGTCGAGCAGCGCGCGCCCCTCGGCGTCCAGCGCCAGCGTCCGGGGGGGCGCGGCGTCCACGGCCACGCTCAGCGGCCCGGGGGCGTGCGCGAGGAGGGCGATGCGGCCCGGCCGTCCCACGACCAGGTCGGCCAGGGGCTCGACGCTCACCTCCTCGCGCAGCGTGCGGCCCGCGCGGCGCACCGCCACCGAGGCGCGCCCGCGCCGGCCGTCGGCGTCGGTCACCTCGACCACGAACGCGTCGCTCTCGCCCGCCCGGCCCGCCGTGACCACGAGCTCCAGGCGGCCGTCGGCGTCGGTCCGGCCCCGGCGCACCTCGGGCAGCAGCGGCGTGCCGCCCCAGGCCTCCACCTGCGCACCGACCACGGGGGCCCCGTCGGTGTAGCGGGCGCGCACGCCCACGGGCGCCGCCTCCCCGGGGTGCAGGGTGAGCGACTCGGGCTCCACGGCGACGGAGAAGGTGGGCAGGTCGAAGGCGCGCACGGTGAAGGCGGCCCGCGCGCGCACGCCCTGCGCCTCGGCCCGGAGCTCGGTGGGGCCCAGGGGCGCGTCCGTGAGCCGGAAGCGGGCCGAGGCGATGCCGTGGGCGGAGGTGCGCACGCGCTTCTCCACGGCGCCCAGGGTGAGGATCACGGGCAGGTCGGCGACCGGGCGCCCGTTGCCCGCCCGGTGGGCCATCAGGCGCGCGCAGACCTCGTCGGTCGGGCGGTAGAGCGCGCGTTCGGTCACCAGCGACAGGCGCAGCCCCGGCCGCAGCTCGACGGCCAGGCGCTCCTCGCCCACCACGAGCGCCGCGGGGCCGGGCGGCGCGCCGTCGGGCACGTGCAGCACGGCCGCCAGGCTGCCCGACTCGTCGGTCTGCCCAGCGGCCTCGGCCAGCAGCACCGGCGGCCTGCCCGCCTCGAGCCGCAGACGCTCGCTCGCGCCCGCCACCGGCGCGCCGGTCAGGCTGTTGGTCACCAGGACCCGGGGAGCCAGGTCGGAGCCCGCCTCGACGCTGCGGGGGGCCAGCACCAGCCGGTCGAGCGCGCCCACGAGGTCGGCGAGAACGTAGGCCCGTCGCAGGAGGCGGCCGGCGACGCGGGCGCCGAGCACCAGGCGCGTGCGGCGGGCGTCGAGCCCGGGCTCCGGGGCGGCGAAGCGGAGGCGGCCGGCGCCGTCCTGCGCGACCGCCCCCACCGGCCGCCCGAGGTGGTCCTCGAGGGCAGCGGAGGAGGGCGGCGCCGCCAGGTCAACGTGGACCCAGCCGCCCTCCCGACGGGCCGCGCGCACGGCGAGGGGGTCCTCCGGCGCCCTCAGGAGGCGCGGGGACGAGCGCACGACCTCCGTGATCAGCGCGGCCAGGGCGGGGGGCTGGAGCTCGAAGGCGGGGGGCGGCCCGAACAGCCCGGGCTGGGGCTCGGTCGCGGGCGCGCCCGCCGCGCCCACGACGCGCACGCCGCGCGCGGCGGCGCGGGCCAGCGCCTCGCGGTCGCCGGCGAAGAGGAAGCCCGGGCGCACGAGCAGCAGCGGCACCTCGGCCGCGCGGGCTGCCGGCAGCAGCTGGAAGGAGACGCGCACGCCCGTGGAGCGCCGCACGCTGGCGGCCGCCAGGGCGAGCAGGCGACGGAACGACTCGCCCGCCTCACGCCAGCCGCCGGGGCCCTCCGGCGCCTCCAGCACCTCGAGCGTGGCGCCCTCGGAGGGGAGCGGCCCCGGGGCGCCCGCGCCCCGGGCGGCCTCCTCGCGCTCGAAGCGCGCGAGCGCCTCCGGCTCGAGCCGGTCGATCAGCCGCGCGGTGGGCGGGTAGGGCAGGAGCACGCCCACCGTGATCTGCCCGGAGACCGGCTCCCCCGGCGGGCCGAAGACCACGCTCGGGGGGGCGGGAGGCCAGGGCGCAGCGGCCTCGGACGCGGCGGCCTCGGGCGCGGCGGGCGGCGCGCCGCTCCCGAGCAGCGAGAGGCCCAACGCGCCCACGCCGAGCCAGAGCAGCGCCACGAGCAGGGTCGACCTCGCCATGCAGGCGGGAACGGCGCGGGGGCTCTGCGGTTCAGGCCCCGGGCGCTGGGGAACGCCCTCCCCTCCTGGTTCCCCCGGCCCGAAGCCCTCGTTCCGCCGGTCCGAAGCTCGAGGCGGGATGGCCGAGGCCCGAGGGACTCCCGCCGGCAGGTTCCGGGTAGACGCGCCTTGCCACCGACGCGCCGGATGGCAGATCTGCTGGGCGCCCCAAGCGGGGCGCCGTGGAAGGCCCGCAGCGGCGAGGCCGCGCCCGCCGCCGCTTGCGGCGGCGCTGGCACGCGCCGGCCTACGCAACGAGCCGATGCGGGCCTGAGCGCCCTCGAGCCCAGCCCGGCGCTCGCGCGCAGGGGAGCCAACCTAGTGTGGCGAGTCCGAAGTTCCCTTGCATTCGGCCGTTCGGCGCGTTGGGCTG
>CAZPOZ010000322.1:2818-4362 GCA_964588235.1 uncultured Planctomycetales bacterium | reverse complement strand
CGCACGAGGGTGGGGTAGATCGCCTGGTCGCCGTGGGGGTGGTAGTTGCCCATCGTCTCGCCGACGACCTTGGCGCACTTGAGGGTCTTGCGGTTGGGCGTGAGGCCCAGGTCGTTCATCGCGACGAGGATGCGGCGCTGGCTGGGCTTCAAGCCGTCGCGCACGTCGGGCAGCGCGCGGTCCACGATCACGCTCATCGCGTAGCGCAGGTAGGAGGTCTTCAGCTCGCTGGCGATGTCGAGCTCGTGGATGCGCTCGGGCGCGGGCACGGGCTCCTCGGGGGGGACGGACATGCGCTCGGTGGCTCCTGCGGATCAGGCGGGGCCCCCGAGGCGCGGGCAGCGTAAGCCCTTGTTCCACAAGGGACTTAGGCGCCGGAGGGCCAAGGGGGAGAGGGTACCAGATCCCCCCCCTGGACCCGCCGGATTCCCGGCTCGGAGGGGCTCTGCGGCCCCGTTCGGGCCGGGCCCCCCCGGGCCCGGCGACCCGGGCCGCGCGGCCGCGCGTCGCCCCCCCGCACGGCGGCGTTCAGCGCGGCAACCCCTCCCGGGCCAGCCGTTCCTCGGGGGCCAGCAGCAGCCAGGTCAGGTCGTGCAGCCGCAGCTCGGCCGAGCAGGCGCTCACCAGGACGTGCGTTCCGGGCGCGAAGGCAACCCATTGCAGCGGGGCGGGGTGCCCCAGCCAGAGCCGCAGGGCATGGTGCGGCGGTCCCTCCGGCCCGCGGCCCACCCCCATCCACGAGGGGAGCTCCAGCGGCGCCTGCTTCAGGTGCGGGATCACGTCGAGCAGGCCGTCGTCGGACACGGCCAACCCCGTGAAGGCCGCGGGTCCGTCCACGGCGGCCCGCGCCCGCAGCCAGCTGGCGTCCAGGAACAGGGAGGGGGGAGGCTGCCGCGCCGCACGGCCGCCCTCCACCGCTGGGGCCGGAACGGATTGCCCCAGCTCGGTGCGCAGCCGATCTTCGCCGAGCCAACGGAGCCCGCCGTCGGGATCGGGCGCCCAGCCGAGGATCTCGGTGGGGAAGCGCGGCGCACGGTCCAAGGACCACCCTCGGCTGCGGCTGAACACCTGCAGCCAGCGGCGGGGCGCGAAGCGGAAGGGCGCGTCCGGGGGCGACGGCGTGCTGGCCCATTCCACCACCACACCGGTTCCCTCCGGCAAGGCCTCCAGGCGCCGCACGCGGAACGCCTGGGCGTCGCGGAAGCCCTCGCGATGCGAGGGGAACGTGGGCTGCGCGTGCGGGCGGAGCTCGAGCGTCGCTAGGCGGCGGCACTCGGGGGGCTCGCGGTCCTCGCGCGCCAGCCAGACGTGCTCACCGTCGCGGGACGCGCAAAGCGCCCGCACGCCGCCCGGCTCGGCCGCGGTGCTCCGCACGACCTCGCCGCGCTCCAGGTCGAGCAGCAGCAACCGGCCGGCCCCCCCTCCCGCGCCGCCCTCCTGCGTGCCGACCACCGCCCTGCGGCCGCCGGCGGCCAGGGCCAGGCAGGCTGCGCCGGCGGGCAGCTCGATCGCGGGGCCCGCGGCGAGCGAGCCGACGGACCGCT
>CAZPOZ010000322.1:0-2718 GCA_964588235.1 uncultured Planctomycetales bacterium | reverse complement strand
GCGCCGGCGGGCAGCTCGATCGCGGGGCCCGCGGCGAGCGAGCCGACGGACCGCTGCCGCAGGAGGGTCGAGCCCGACCTGCGCTCGAGCCAGGCGACCGCCTCGCGCGTGACCGCCACGGCGGGATCGCCTCCGGGGGGGGCCACGGCGCCGCCGGGGAAGCGGGCCAGCACCTGCACGTCCGGGGCCCGTCGCGTGTCCCACAGCGCGCCCAGGCCCCAGCCCGTTGAGAGCCAGCCCCCGTCCGCCCGGAACGACAGGGGGCCGCCCGCGCCTGGGCCCGCGGGGCCCTCCATCCGGCACAGGGTACGCCCGGAGGCCACCTCCAACAGCGCCAAGCCGCCGCCTCCCGCCTCCTGCACGGCGGCCAGGTCGGCCAGCGGCGAGAGCGCCACCGCGCGCGGTGCTCCCGGAGGCAGCGGCAGGGTGGCGAGCACGGAGCCGGAGTCCGGGTCCCAAACCGTCAGCACCGCGGGACCCCTCTCGCCTCCCCAGCCGGCCACCCAGGAGCCGTCGGGCGCCGCCACGAGGTGCTCGGCGGCCCCGTTCAGCGTGCGCCGCAGGGCACCCGTCTCCAGGTCGAGCACGGCCACGCGATCGCCGAGCGCCACGAACGCGCTGCTGCCGACGACGGCCCCGCTCCGCGGGGTCGACGTGCTCTGGCCGGGCCAGTCGAGCCGGCGCAGCTCGCGGCCGTCGGCGGCGTCCAGCACGCGCAGGCTCATGAAGTCGCTGAGGAGCAGCCGGCGTGCGCCAGCCGCGTCCGCGAAGGGGAGGGCCCAGCCTTCCCGCCCCTCCCGTTCCAGCAGGCGGGGGGCCGAGCCGGCCTCGAGCTCCCAGAGGCACAGCGCCCGCTCGTCGGCGGTGAGCGCCACGGCCCAGCGGCCGTCGGGGGCCACGGCCAGGCCGCACGCCTCGTCGAAGGCCTGCCCGGCCGGCTCGCCCAGGGGCCGCGGCGGGGCGACAGGATCTCCCGGGGTGAGCCGCCACAGCCCGCCCCGGGGGAGCAGCAGGAGCAGATCGCCAGGCGTCCAGGCCAGGCCCGCTACGGCGCACGACTTGGAGCTCCGCAGCCGTTCCTCGAGGGGTTCGCGGACGGTGGCGGGAAGGCTGCCCAGCGGCCCAGGCAGCGGGCTCGGTGCCCAGAGCGGCCAGGCCCCCTCGAGCGCCACTCTCCCGCCTGCCGCCGAGCGCCGGTTGTACGGCGTCGACGTGATGTCCGCCCATGCCTGGGCGGCGCAGCGCCGCGCTTCGTGGGCCTTGCTCCCGGCCGCCAAGTCCGCCACCCGGGCCGCGAGCGCCTCGCCGCGGTAGCTCCGCGCCTCCGCACGGGCCTGCGCGAGCTCGCGCGTCAGGCTCTCGTCGGCGTGGTCGGCGGTGCGTCGCGCCCAGAGGACGACGCCCGTCCCCAGCGCCAGCGCCACCAGCGCCGAGCGGACCCCGACGCGGCGGCGCCAGTCGCGGCTCTGCTGCCGGGAGGACTCCTCGCGCAAGGCCCCGATCCGCGCGCGCAGGTGCCGCGCCTCGGCGTGCCCGGGACGACGGGCGAGCACCTGCTCCACCGCCGCCGTCGCCCGGTCCAGGGGCCGCGCCCTCAGCCGGCCGCGCGCCTCCTGCGCGGCCTCGGTCTCCGAGGTCGCCTTCTGCAGCAGGGCGACGACCTCGGCTTCGGCCTCGCGTTGGCGCTGCCAGGCGCGCAGCCCCTGGGCCAGGGCCTCGACCGAGCGCGTGCGGGCGGCGGGGTCGCGGGCCAGAGCCTCGGCGCACAGGCGGGCCAGGCCGGGGGGGACGTCGGGCGCGACCTCGGTGGCCAGCGGCGCCTCCCGGCTCTGCAGGCTCCGGAGGAACTCCCCGAACGTGGTGGGCACGTGCGGCAGCCGGCCCGTCAGCAGCCGGAACAGGATCGCCCCCAGGCTGTAGACGTCGCTGCGCTCGTCGACCAGGGCCGAGCCTCCGCGCGCGGCCTCGGGCGCCATCGTGCCCGGCGTGCCGAGCAGGCCGACCACGGTGTGGAGGTCGGCCGCGCTGCGGTAGGCCTCGATGCGCTCGGCCCAGGCCCGGGACTCCGCGTCGGCCGCGCCCCGCACCTTCGCCAAGCCCCAGTCGAGCACCACCACCTCCCCGAACTCGCCCAGGGCCACGTTCTCGGGCTTGAGGTCGCGATGCACCACGCCGTGCGCGTGGGCGTAGCGCACCGCGTCGCAGACCTTGAGCAGCGGCTCGAGCAGGGCGAGGCGCTCCTCGATGGGCCGTCCGTCCACGTCCTCGATCGCCTGCGCCAGGGTGCGCTCGCCCTTCACGAAGCGCATCGTGTAGTAGGGCACGCCCTCGGGCGTCTCGCCCACCTCGTACACGGGCACGATCCCCGGGTGCGCCATCCCCCCGGTGACCCAGGCCTCCTGCAGGAAGCGCTTCTTGAGCGTCTGGAACGCCTGCGAGGCCGGCGTGTCGGGGGCCGGCGGCGCCAGGGAGAGCGGCTCCGCGTCGCCGGGGCGGGCGCCCGCCCCGCCCGCGTCGGGACGGACCATCTTGAAGGCCACCTGGCGGTTCAGGTCGGTGTCCAGGGCCCAGTACACGAGGCCCATGCCGCCCTCGCCCACCTTGCGGAACCCGCGGTAGCGGTCGGCGGGCAGGGGCCGCAGGCGCAGGGGCTCCAGGCCCCGCGAGGCGGCCTGCTCGAGCGCGCCCAGCGCCGAGAAGCGCTCGCGCAGCGCCCCG
>CAZPOZ010000321.1:0-4363 GCA_964588235.1 uncultured Planctomycetales bacterium | reverse complement strand
TGCGAGGCACGTGCGGCGCGCTGGAGCCGGGCGCTCAGGCCGCTTCCTCCTCCCGTTGCCCAACCCTGCGCAGGCCGCAGGCGCGTCGTCGTCGTCATCGGCCTTCCGCGACCGGCCCAGCGCGCCGGTTGCTTGGGCACGGCCTTCGGACACCATCCGCAGGCCGTTCCGGGCGACGGATCTCGCTCTTCGAAGTGCCCTCCCCCTACCTTGAGGGGCATGCAGCTGAACGGTCGGGCAGCGGGCCCGGCTGAAGCGGTCGGAGGCCCCTGGCATGCGGACCCCCCAGGCCCCGGACGCCGCGCCCGCACGGCCGCGCACCCTGCTGGTGACGGGCTTCGGGCCCTTCCTCGACGTGCGCGAGAACCCGTCCTGGGAGGCGATCCGTGAGCTGGACGGGGCGCGGGTGGGCGACGTGCAGGTCCGCCCGGTGCGCCTGGACGTGCGCTACGACGCCGTGGGCCGCCAGCTCGACGAGGCGCTGGCTGCGCTGGCCCCGGACCGGGTCCTCGCCCTGGGGGTCTGCCGCGACCCGGCGCTGCGCCTGGAGCACGTCGCGCGCAACCTGGACGCCGCCAGCGCGCCGGACGCGGCCGGGGAGGCGCGCCCGGGCCGGGTGATCGTGGAGGGGGGCCCGGAGACGCTCGCGAGCCGCTTGCCCCTGGCCCGGATGCGCCGCGCCCTCGAGCAGGGGGGCTTCGAGGTGCTCGACAGCCGCGACGCGGGCGGCTACCTGTGCAACCACCTCTTCTACGAGCTGCTCACGCGCTTCCGCCGCGGCCCGGCGGGGTTCGTCCACGTGCCGCCGCTGACGCCTCCGTGGGATCTCGGGCGCCTGCGGCGGGCCGTGTGGACGCTGATCGAGACCCTCTCCGCCGCGTGAGGGCCCGGGGCGACGCGGTCGTCGCCGTCAGGGCCGCGGCAGCGCCACCAGCAGCACCTCGCGGCCCTCGACCTCGAGGGCCTCGAAGACCAGCCCCAGTGCGGCCACGTCGGCCGTGCGGCGCAGGACCCGCGGCACCTCGCCGGCCGCGGCCACGGGCGGAACGCCCAGCGCCGCGTCGGAGCCCGCCGCCCGCTCCAGCGCCCCGGTGGCCGGCGGCGGCGCGACGGCGCGGAGGGGGCCGCGGGCCAGGCGGCGCTGGAGGGCCTCGACCTGGTGGCCGAGGAGCAGCCGGCGCAGCAGCAGCTCGCCCGCCGGCCCCCCGGCGCCGAGCTGCTCCAGGCCCAGCAGGCGCCCCTCGGGATCGGTCACCAGCACGCCGGCCGGCGCGCGCGCCAGGGCGGCGGCCAGGGCGGGCTGCGCCAGCTGCTCGAGCCCGCGCTCGCCGCCGTAGAGGTCGAGCAGGCTCCACTCCAGGGGCACGCGCCCCCCCAGGGCGGCGGCCCTGAGCTCGCGGGCGTGGGCCAGCACCCGCTCCGCGCCGGCGCCCGCAACCAGCAGCGCGCGCAGCGTCGGGCCGGCGACGAAGGGGCTCAGGGTGAGACCCTCCTCGGCGCGCGGCGCGCCCACCCGCACGCGCAGGCAGGGGATCAGCCAGCGGGTCGGCGCCGCGCTGGCGGGGAGCCAGGTCGAGCGGGCCACGACGCGGTCGGTCGCCCCGCCCGTGATCAGGTGGCCGGCCACGAGCAGGATGGGCCGCGGCGTGTGCTGCACCTCGACGACCACGGAGTCGTCGTCCAGGCCCGAGGGCAGGATCCGCAGCTGCCCGCCGACCTCGGCGGCCACCGGGTCGAGGGTCGGGATCGGCGCGTGGGCCGGGTCGTGCGGCAGCGCGCACACCTCGAGCAGCGCCCGGTCGGTGCCGGGCGCCCCGAAGCGGTACAGCGGCCGGCGCCAGTCGCCCTCGGCGCGGTCGCCGCCGGCCGCCAGCAGGGGCGCCACCAGGTCGGACACGGTCACCCGCGGCGCCTGCTCGGTGGGCAGGGGAGCCCCGGTCAGGCGGTCGGAGAGGGAGCCCACGAGCTGGGCGTAGTCGCGCTCAGGGGCGAAGAACTCCGCGGCCTGGGGCGTGAGCAGCAGGCAGCGGCCGCGCACCGCGTCCACGACCCACACGCCGCGCACGCCGGTGCGCGTGGCGAAGCGGGCCTCCAGCTCGAGAGCGCGCTGGAGGGGCAGCGCCTGCGCCAGCAGGCGCTCGCGCTCCACGGGGTCGAAGGCGGGGCCGGGCAGCGGCGTCGAGAGCGGCTCGAAGGGGCGCGGCCGGATGAGGCGCTCGCTGAGGCCGGGGACGCCGGCGACGCCCGCGCCGGCCACGGCCGGCGGCCGCCCGGGGCTTCGGCCGGCGGCCAAGAGCGCCTCGAAGGCCGGGGCCGGGACGGGCGCGGGCGGTCCCGCCCGCCAGGCGCCCAGCGCCGGCAGCCCGAGCCCGAGCAGCACGCTCGCCGCCAGGGCCCCGCGCCGGAGCCCCCCGCGACGCACCTCCTGGCGGCGCCGCTGGCCGGCCTCGGCCACGCGCGCGAGCACGGCGTGCCGGAGCCGCGCGGGCGCCACGGGCGGCAGGGCGTGCCCGGCGTCCCAGCCCTTGAGCACGGCGCTCACGGCCTCGAGCTCCTTGAGCCGGGCCTGGCAGCGGGGGCAGGCGTCCAGGTGGTCGCTCAGCGAGCGGTGCTCGGCCTCGCCGAGCTCGTGATCGAGGTAGGCGGGCAGGTTGCCCGTGTGCCCGTCGCAGCGGGAGGGGAGGGGGCTCATGCCGTGGCCTCCCCCGGGGCGGGCCCCGGGCGCCCAGGGCCCTGCGGCCCGCGGCCCGAGGCGCGCTCGACCCACTCCCGGCCGGCCGGCGTGCGCAGCAGGGCGCGGGTGAGGAGCTTGCGGCCCCGGTGCAGCAGCACCTTGACCTCGTTGAGCGAGAGGTCGAGCACGCTGCCGATCTCGCGGTAGCGCAGCCCTTCGAGCTCGCGCAGCTCGAGCGCCTTGCGGACCTCGGAGGGCAGCGAGGCCAGGGCGGCGTGGACCGCGTCCTTCGACTCGGCCACCAGCATCGGGCCGTCGGGCTCGCCGCCCTCGCACTGCGGCTCGAGCTCGGTGCCCTCGCAGGCGATCGGGTCGATCTGCACCGACTCGACGCGGCGGCGCCGCTTGCGGCGGCGCAGGGCGTCGTAGCACAGGTTGGAGAGCACCCGGTAGAAGTAGGTGAGGAAGTGGCCCTGCGGCTGGTAGCGCGCGGCGTTGCGGAACAGCTTGACGAACAGCTCCTGCGTCAGGTCCTCGGCGGTGTGGTGGTTGCGGAACACCCGCCAGGCGTAGCGGTAGGCGGCGTCCTGGTGCCGCTTCATCAGCTCGGTGAGGGCGTCGGTGTCGCCCCGGCCGCAGCGGGTCATCAGGACGTCGTCGGCGACGCGGTCGGGCGGGGCAGGTCGCGGGAGCACGGGGGGCGGCATCGTCTCACGAGAAGAACGCCGGCCGCCGGCGCTCGCAGCGGCCGCGGCCGGGGGCGGGCCTGCGGCGCGGGCACGAACAGCGCACGAACGGCGGGGTCAGCCGGTCCGGCGGCCGGGGCCCGGGCAGCCCCCACCCCCGGGGCGCGCCCCGCCGCATACTCCCCCTCTCCCCCCCGAGCACCGGCGTGCGCATCCTGGTCATCGACGACGACGAGGCCATCCGCGAGAGCCTGGACCTCGTGCTGCGCTTCGAGCACCACGAGGTCGTGCTCGCGCGCGACGGCGCCGAGGGCCTGTCCGCCTTCCAGGCCGACCCCGAGGTCGACCTCGTGTTCCTGGACATCAAGATGCCCGGCCGGGACGGCCTGGAGGTGCTGCCCGACCTGCTGCGCCTGCGGCCCGACGCGCTGGTGGTGATGATCTCCGGCCACGGGACGATCGAGACGGCGCTGGAGGCGACGCGCAAGGGCGCGTTCCACTTCATCGAGAAGCCCCTCGACCGCGACCGCGTGCTGCTGGCCGTGCGCAACGCGCACCAGCTGCGCCGGCTCAAGGGCGAGAACGCGATGCTGCGCAGCAGCCTCAGCGACGCCTCGCGACGCATGGTGGGCGCCAGCCCCGCGCTCGAGGAGGTGCGGCGGCTCGTGGCCCGCGTGGCCCCCACCCAGGCCCGGGTGCTGATCCAGGGGGAGAACGGCTCGGGCAAGGAGCTGGTGGCCCGGCTGGTCCACGACCTCTCCCCCCGCGCCGCCGGCCCCTTCGTGGCCGTCAACTGCGCGGCCATCCCGCGCGAGCTGCTCGAGAGCGAGCTGTTCGGCCACGAGAAGGGCGCCTTCACCGGCGCCACCGAGCGCAAGATCGGCAAGTTCGAGCAGGCCCATAAGGGGACCCTCATGCTCGACGAGATCGGCGAGATGAGCCCCACCATTCAGTCAAAATTCCTCCGCGTCCTCGAAGGTCATCCCTTCGAGCGCGTCGGCGG
>CAZPOZ010000320.1:0-4364 GCA_964588235.1 uncultured Planctomycetales bacterium | reverse complement strand
GCTTGGAGCCTGCGTCGTAACCCCTTGTCGCGGGGCGGGTTTGCGAGATCGGCGGCGCCGTCTGTCAAGCTGGAGGTTGCGGGTTCGAGCCCCGTCACTCCCGCGATGATCCTGCCGTCCCTTGCCGCTCTGTGCCGCTCCAAGGCACGACCTGGAAAGGACTTAGGCCGGTGCCCCAATGGACCCCCTCGGCACGGTCCGGCAAGCGGCGGCACCGCAGGGCGCAGGTGTGGCCAGGGTCCTGGCCAGGGTCGCCCGCGATCCCACGCTGAGCGAGCACTTCGGTCTGGACCAGACCCCTTGACGGGGTGGAACTCGGACACGTAGAGGCCGCCGCGCCTCCCCGTCGGCCCCTGTCGCCAACAAGCCCCCAGGTGAGGGGCTCCTTCGCCGTTCCCCGTGTGCCTCGGTGACCCTCGCCACGGAGGCCTCGCATGCGCGCCGAACCCGACCGTCGATCCTGGGGCTTGACCCTGCTCGCGCTGGTGAACCTCCTGCTGGCGGGGATCTACTGGATCGGGCCGTTCTACCTGCTCGGGGACCTCCTACGCGGCCTGCGGGGCTCGACCTACGCCGTGTACAGCCCGTGGCAGGCTGGATCGCTGCTCGCGCTGACGCTCGCCTCGCTCGTCCTCCTGGCGGCGACGGCGGTGGGCTATCTCGGCCGGCGGCGTTTCCTGGGGCGCATCCTCGGGAACCTGCTCGTAGGCTGTCTCATCGCCACCCCCGTCGCGACGCTCCTTCTCGTCGGCAAACTCGAACCCGCAGGGGTGCTGATTCACCTCGGCTACGCCGTCATCACCTTCCATCTGGTGAACGACACTTTCCGCCGCCAGCTCGCCCGCTGAGGTCCGGAGTCGCACAAGACGTGCAGCGGAAGGTACCGATCCAGGACAAGCGCTGCTGAGCTTCGGTCTCGCCGCGTGGCTCCGATGGGGGCGCGAGGATCGCGGTCCGATAGCCGCATCTTGCCCGCGCCGCCGTGTCCCGGCGGGCGAGCTCCTCGGTCTGCCGGGGGCGCGACGTGCGCACACACCGTGCGCACCCACCGTGCGGATGGGAATCTCGCCTCCCCCCAGCCTCGGCTGGGGGAGCATGGGCGCCGCCCATGATCGTCTTGGAGACCTCCCTGAACGGCAGGCGACCCGTTCGCGCCGGGGTGCCCGCGGACGGCATCGTGACGGCGATGGTTCACGTCGTCCACCGCCCGCCCGGCACCCGAGCGGAGGCCGCCTCGTCCCTGGAAGTAGTGGCGCTCCTCCTGCCCCGGCGCAGCCGCAGCTGGATCCGCGCCGCGCTGCGACCCCAGGACGAAGTCGTCGTGACCGTCGCGCAGGCGCTGCGGCCCAGCCGAGGCCGGCGCTTGGTGCCGCGAGCTGCTCCCTCTGCACGCCCCCCAGCGCACCTCGAAGTCGCCCTCAACGGGGTGGTTGTCGCGCGGCCCGTGACCAGCAGGCGCCGCCGCGTCGCCCTCGCCCTCGTCACCCTGATCCGTGGCCGCGACGCGGGCCCGGCGACCGGTGGGCGCGTGACCCTCGACGTCGGCCTCCACCGCTCCTGGCCGCTGTCCGTCGGAGACCGCGTACGAATCCGCGTCCTCCCGGCCGGTCCTTCCCCCTCAGCCCGGGCGCGCACGACACGGACCGGCTTCGCTCCCCCGCCCCCGCCCCTCAGTTCTTCCGCGCCAGCAGGAAGAGGATCGGCGGCGACCCCGCCACGACCTCCCCGGAGAGGAAGGCGAAGCGGCCGTCCGCGGTGACCGCGCCGCGGCGGAAGGGCCCGCCGCCCACGCCCGCCGTGTCGCTGGTGAGGAAGGTGCCGTCCGCCTGGACCGCGTAGTCGTCCAACCCGCCGGGCGTGCTGACCGCGCCCTCCGTGTTCTCGGTGACGGACAGGTAGGAGAGCGTGCCGACCCCGTCGGCCCGCACCGTGCCCCGGAAGCAGGTGTAGGCCCGGAAGGTCGGCGCGTCCAAGCGCAGGCCCACGATCCAATGGTCGCCCGCCAGCGTCGCTGCGCTCGCCGTCGTGCCCTGCCGGACCAGCACCGCCACGCGCGGGGGCTCGCCGCTCACCGTGTCGCCGCCGAAGATCGCGACGTCGCCGCCCGCGTGCGCCGTCCCGCGCAGCGAGCCCACCACGCCGGGCACCGCCAGAGTGGCCGAGCCGTCGCTCGCCACCGCGTAGGTGCCTGCGACCGCCAGGACCGGCGTGAACACGACCCCGCCCAGGTTCACCGCCGCCACCGTCCCCCCGGTCACCGCGCCCGCGCCGTCCAACACCAGCGTGCCCACGCCCGTGAGCGCCGCGCTGGCGGACTCGTGCTGGAGGATCGCGAAGGCATAGGTGCCGGCAAGGGTCGCGTTGCGCAGGCCGAAACCGTGCCGCAGCGCGGCGTAGACGTACGGCAGGCTGCCGGGCTCCACGCTCGCGGCCAGCAACGCATCGCCCGACGCGGTGATCCCACCCGTGAGCGCGCCCATGCTCACCGCGCCGTCGGCTGCCACCGCGTACGGGGAGGGCTCCAACGGGCCCGGCGCGTCCACCACCCCGTCGAGGTTGCGCAAGGCGAGGCTCGCGCCCGCCGTGCCCGCGCCGTCGGGCGTGAACACGCCCGACAGGAACACGTGCGTGTCGGGCGGCCCGTCCCTGCCCCCCGTGATCGAGGCGCCGTAGCTGCCGGCGAAGAGCGCGTTCGAGAAGCCGCCGCCCGCCCCGTCCCCCGAACCCGCACCGCCGCAGGCGGCCAGCGCGACCAACGACGACAGGGCGCCCCAGCGCACGAATCGAACGCCGTCCATCGGGCCTCACAGTCCGCCACCGCAGCAGCCATCGACGCAGGCCAGCGTAGCAGGCCTGCCAGGCCAGGGGCGGCCGGCATCGCGCCCCGCGACCCTCGCCCCCGGGTCCGCGCCTCACGGCGGCGTCCAGCACTCCAGGAACGGCAGGACGCCCTCCGCGTAGCCCCCGACCACGTACAGCCGGCCCGACGTAGGGTCGGCGGCGACCGCGTGCGACTGCCGGCCGCGCCGCAGCCCGGGCTCGACGCTCCAGCGCCCCGTCCCCGGGTCGAAGGAGAGCACCTGGTCCGCCCTCGAGCCGCGGGCATTCCCCGTGACGAACAGCCGCCCGCGCGCCGCGACCGCCTGCCCCGAGGTCGGCGCGGGCAGCGGCGGGCCCGGCTCCCAGCGGTCGGCGCGCGGATCGTAGACGTCCAACGTCGAGAGCCTCTCGAGGCCCGCATCGCCGCCCACCGCATACAGCCGCCCGCCCAGCTCCACGAGCGACCCCTGAAGCTGCCGCGGCGCGGGCAGCGGCGCGCCCGCCGTCCAGCGGCCCGAGCGCACGTCGTAGATCTCCAGCCGCGACACCTGGAGCCGCGCAATCGTGTCGCTCCCCCCCGCGACGTAGATTCGCCCGTCCAGCGCCGCCACGCCGGCCCCGTAGCGCGGCCCGCCCGGCATCGGCTCGAGCCGGGTCCAGCGCTGCGCGTCTTCGTCCATCCGCAGCAGATCGGCCGTCGAGCCCGCGCCGCCCCAGTCGCCTCCCACCACGTAGAGCGACCCGTCGATCACGACCGTGCCGAAGTACTGCAGCGGCCGCTCCAGCGGCGTCCCCTCGGACCAGCGGTCGGCCGCGGGGTCGTACATGGCCACGCGCGGCGTGAAGAAGCCCGAGACGGCCACCAGCCGCCCCCGCACCCAGGCTGCCCCCAGGCCGTAGGAGGCCACCGAGAGCTGCGCCCCCTCGTTCCAGGGCGAGGCCTCGTTCACCACGCCGAGCGCCCCGGCGCCGCGCGCGCCCTCGGCCGCCGGCGCCGACCCCCGGCGTCCCAGCCCCACGACCAGCAGCAATGCCGCCGTGCCCAGCGCCACGGCCAGGCTCCACAGGGTCAGCGCCGCGTGCCCGCGCAGCAGGCGCCCCGCGCGGGCAGCCCAGCCCGGCGCACGCGCCTGGATCGGCCGGCCGGCGGCCACCGCGCTGAGGTCGGCCGCGAAGGCGCCCGCCGTGGCGTAGCGGTCGTCGGGGCGCGGTTGAAGCGCCTTGAGCACCACCGTCTCGAGGTCGCGCGGGATGCGAGGGTCGAGCCGGCGCGGACGCAGGGGCCGGCCCGCCCGCGGGGGCCGACGCGTGAGCGCCTCGTACAGCGTCGCGCCCAGGGCGTAGACGTCGGTGCGCCCGTCCAGCACGGCCCCGTCGCCGCGGGCCTGCTCGGGGCTCATGTAGGCCGGCGTGCCCAGCACCGCGCCCGCCAGCGTCGCCGACGGCGCGCCCTCCACGAGCGCCAGGCCGAAGTACTTCAGCTTGAGCAACCCGCCCTCGTCGAAGACCAGGTTCTCGGGATTGATGTCGCGGTGCACGATCCC
>CAZPOZ010000319.1:0-4373 GCA_964588235.1 uncultured Planctomycetales bacterium | reverse complement strand
CGCCGTTGGTGGGCGCGGTGACCACGCGGCCGCCCGCGGCGTTCTCCTCGTTGACGGCGAAGGCGTAGGCCTGGGCGCGGGCGATGTCGGCGTACCCGGGCTCGACCTTGCCCTCGTCCACGCGCTGGAGCAGGTCGCGGGCCCGCCGCCGGATCCCCAGGCCGCCGGGCAGCACCCCCTCGCGGGTGAGGCCCCGCCGCAGGCAGGCGCCGAAGGCCTCCCAGACGCGGTCCAGGCCCTCGCCGACCTCCTCGGGGCGCCGGCTCCAGGCCCGCTCGTTGCCGAGCACGAGCTCGCCGATGGGCAGGCCCGCGCCCCGGGCGGCCGCCACGAGGGAGGCCCCGTCGTGGAACGGGTGGGGCGGCGGGGGCAGGTGGGGGTGCGCGATCGGGCGCGCGACCCACTCGGGCCGGCAGACGAACCCGCCGCCCACCGAGCACCAGGTCTCCTCCAGCAGCGTGCCGCCGGCGGCGTCCAGCGCGCGCAGCACGAGGGTGTTGGGGTGGGCCAGGCCCTCGTCGCGGCCCTCCGCGTGGGTCAGGAAGCGCACGTCGTCGGGGCGCGCCTCCACGTGGCCGGGGCCCAGGGGCACGCGCGGGTCGCGGGCCAGGGTCTCGGGCAGGGCGTGGACGGCGTCCACGTCGCAGGTCTCGGGGTCCCAGCCGCACAGGCCGGCGAGCACGGCCTGGTGGGTGCCGTGGCCCCGGCCGGTGGCGGAGAGCGAGCCCTTCAGATCCACCCGCACGCGCGCCGGCGCGAGCCCGCGGGCGAGCAGCCCCTCCCGGAACCGCAGCGCGGCGCGCATGGGGCCGACGGTGTGGCTGCTGCTGGGCCCGAGGCCGATGCGGAAGATCTCGAGCAGCCGGAGCGTGATCGGGGTGGGGGGCACGCGGTGGTTGTAGGCGCAAGTGGGGCCGAGTCCCCAGGCGTCGCGAGGGCTGGCGCGCGGCGCGGCCGGGCGGCGGCCTGCCGCGCGGCGCGACCACCGCCTGGGGGAGGCTCCTCCCGGCCCGGGAGCCTCCCCCTGCGCCGGGACTGGGTCAGCTTGCGATCCTGACGCCCTGCTGGGGCGCACCGACGCGCTGGGCGCGAGGAAACGGGCCCAGGACCCCTGCGCCGCCCCGCGGTCGGACCCGTGGCGGGCCGGCGTACGATGCCGGGGCATGTCCGGTCGCATCCTCGATCCGGGGCCGAGCCTCTTCAGCCTCCACACGATCCGCCCCCTCCTGCCGCCTCCCGCCTCGCGCGAGGACCCGCGCTGGGACCAGGCCTGGGACCACATCGCCCGCGTCTACACCCCGGCGTTGCGGCGCTACGCGCTGGCCCGGCTCAAGGCCCGGCTCGGAGGGAGGCGGCCGGACCCGGGCGAGGCCGAGGCCGTGGTCCAGGACTTCCTCCTGCGGGCCATGCAGAGCGGCCAGCTGGCCGAGTCGCACGCGAAGGAAGGCAGCATCCGCACCTTCCGCGCCTGGATCGCCCGGCAGCTCGACCGGGCCGTGTCCGACCACCTCGACAAGGTCTTCGCCCAGCGGCGCCACCCCGGGGAGCGGGCCCCCGCGTCCGCCCTGGCCGACGTGCCTGCGCCGGACGACCAGGTCGCCCTCGCCGTGCTCGACCGCGGGATCGTGCAGATCGCGGTGGACCGCGCCCTCGCGCGCCTGGAAGCGGGCGGCTCGGGGTCCAAGTGGGGCCGCGTCTACGCGGGCATCCTCCAGGACCTGCTGCTCAACGCGGGCGCCACCTCGCCCGACCTGCCCGCGCGGCTGGGCGTGCCTCCCGGCGACCTGCCGATGCACAAGCTGCGCGCGAAGAAGAAGTTCGGCGAGCTCTTCGTGGACGAGCTGCGCGGGACGGTGCGACGGGAGGAGGACTTGGAGGAGCTGCTGCGCGAGCTCGACCCGTACCTGCCGTAGGCGCCCTCCGTCGGGCGCCGGGAGCGCGCCCTCGCCGCGTCGTCCCGGGGCTCTGCGAGAGCCGCCCCGCCGGGGGGTGCCTCCCCACCCCGCCGTCCCCGTCCCCCCCCGGGGGGGGGGCCTGCGCCTCAGGGCGACGCCTGCGCCCGCACCCAGAGGTCGGGATCGGTGGCACGCACCTCGGCGACCAGGCTGGCTGCCGCCGCGGCCACGCCGCGATCGGCCTCGCCCGGGAGGGCCGCCAGGACCGCCAGCGACTCCGCGGCGGCGCCCCGGACCGCGAAGTGGCCGTCCTCCAGCGCGTGCGCCAGCAGCTTGAGCCGTCGCGCGGCCGGCGCACGCAGCCCGGAGAGCGCCCGCGCCGACCCCGCACGCCGCAGCGGATCCGCGTGCGCGAGCAGCGTCTCCTCCAGCAGCCCCAGCGCTTCGGGGGGCGCGTGCTCGAAGCCCACCGCCGCGGCCCACGCGGCGCCCGTGTCCTCCGCGCCCGGCTGCGTGCGCGTGAAGGCCTCCACCAGCGCGGCCCAGCCCGCGGGGCCCGCCCGCCCGAGCGCCCGCGCGGCCGCGCGCTGGTGGTTCTGGGCCCGGTCCCCCAGCAGCGGCGCCGCCGCGCGCGCCACGCGCGCGCCCAGCGCCGGATCGTCGGCGAGATCGGGCAGGGCCTCCAAGGCCTCCTCGCGCAGCCCGCCGCCGGCCGCCAGGCTCAGCAGCAGCGGCACGGCCGGGCGCGCCGCGCGCCCCAGCCCCGCCAGCGTCCCCAGCGCCTGGCGGCGCTCCTCATGGGTCCCCCGCTCGGCCGCCGCCCGCAGCGCCGGCTCCGAGTCCGCCGCGTGCGGGCCCAGCGCGCGCAGCGCGTCGTGGGCCGCTGCGCGGACGTCGCCGTCGGAGGCGGCCAGGAGCGCCGCCAGGCGCGGGACCAGCGGGCGGGCCTGGGCGCCCCAGGCGCCGATGCGTCGCGCCAGGGCCCCGCGCACGTGGCGGTCGCCCAGGCGCAGCGCACGCTCCACGAGGTCGTCCCGGGCCGGTCCGGGCGGCAGCAGCGCGGCCCGCGCGGCCTCCGCGGCCTGCAGGGCCGCTCCCTCGGGGAGGCGGGCCGCCAGCCGTTCCACGGCCGCCCGCAGCGCCGCCGCCCGTGGGCCTTCCCCCGGCTCGGCGCCCGTGAGGGCCAGCAGCAGCGTGGTGAGGGTGGGATCGTCGCGCTCGTCGTCCCTCCCCAGGGTGCCGGCGGCGAGCGCCTCGGCCAGCGCCGCGGGCACCTGGGCCAGGGCCTGGGCCGCCGCCCGGCGCACGGCCACGTCCGGGTCGCCCGCCGCGGCGACCAGCGCGGGGAGCAGGCTCGCCCGGGCGGGCAGCAGCGCGCCCGCCAGCGAGGCCGCCGCCGCCCGCGGCGTCGGCGAGGCCTCGGGCGCGAGCAGCCCCGGCAGCAGCCCGAGCGCCTCCTCGCCCAGGGCCAGGGCGTCGTCGCGGGGCGAGAGTCGGCGCAGCTTGTCCCCGGCCGCCACGGCCCGCAGCAGGGCGCGCAGGCGCTGCTCGGCGGCCAGGGCCTCGAGGCGGGCGCGCGCGAGGTCGCCCTCCACCGCGGGGAGCCGCTCGAGCGCCTCGAGCAGCACGGGGAGCGGCGGGCGCGAGGGAGCCTGCGCCTCGAGCAGCGCGCGCGCGGCCACGGCGGCCCGCGGCGGCAGCGCGAGCGCCGCGACCAGCAGCGCCCGCCCCGGCTCCCCGGCGCCCAGCAGCGCCGCGGCCGCGGCCCGCGACAGGCCGTAGGCGGGCTCGGCCAGCAGCGGCGCGAGCGCGTGCAGGGTCTCCGGCGCCGACGCGGCCCCCGCGCCGAGCGCCTCCACCGCGTGCTCGCGCAACGGCGCCTCCTCGCCCGCCGAGCTCGCCAGGGCGAGCAGGCGCTGGCGCAGGCGCTGGGCGCCCGCCCCGAGCGCCACCCCGTGCGCGGGCATCCACGTGGCCGCGCTCCTCGCGCCGGCCTCGCGCACGCCCGGGGCGGGGTCGGCCAGGGCGCGCTCGAGCAGGGGCAGGGCGTCGGGGCCGAAGGCGGCCAGCGCCCAGGCCGCCCGCTCGCGGGCGGCCGCCGACGGCTGCCTCGTCAGCACGTCCTCCAGGAACGTCAGCGCCTGCGGGTCGCGGGCCCCGATCCGGTAGACCGCCAGCGCAGCCCGTCGTTGCCGCTCGGGGTCGGACGAGCGCAGTCCTTCCCGCGCCTCGGCGAGCGGGCGTCCCTGGTAGCGCTCGCCCGCCGCGGGGCCGGCCTGCGCCGCCGACGGGAGCGGGGCCGTCAGCCCCAGGGCCCCGAGCAGGAGCCCCGGGAGCACTCGCGGACGCGGGCGGGACCGGGTAGGGGCCATTCGACCTCCGTCGATCCGGCAAGGACGGCTGGAGGACGCCCCCGTTAGCGGCAACGCCACCAAGATCGGCGATGCGAGGCACGTGCGGCGCGCTGGAGCCGGGCGC